>NZ_JBIUWN010000015.1:0-100260 GCF_044743485.1 Pseudomonas sp. NPDC087614
GCCGCTGGACATGCCGGAATCGATCCTGGTGCGCTTCAAAGGCAAAATGAAGCCTGGCATCACCCTGGGTGACCTGGTTGATGCCATTCCTTACTTCGCCATTCAGAACGGTCTGCTGACCGTCGAGAAGAAAGGCAAGAAGAACGCCTTCTCCGGACGCATCCTGGAAATCGAAGGCCTGGAAGGTCTGACGCTGGAACAGGCTTTCGAGCTGTCCGACGCCTCGGCCGAACGTTCGGCTGCCGGTTGCACCATCAAGCTGTCGAAAGAGTCGATCACCGAGTACCTGAACTCCAACATCACCCTGCTGCGCTGGATGATCGGCGAAGGCTACGGCGATGCACGTACCCTGGAACGTCGCGCGCAAGCAATGGAAGCCTGGGTTGCCAACCCTGAGCTGATGGAAGCCGATGCCGACGCCGAATACGCCGAAGTCATCGAAATCGATCTGGCCGACGTCAACGAGCCTGTGCTCTGCGCGCCGAACGATCCGGACGACGCCCGTCTGCTGTCCAGCGTTGCTGGCGAGAAGATCGACGAAGTGTTATTAGTTTAGTGCTTTTCTATAATGTGTCACTTCCGCGCTGCCGGTAAACTGCTGGACCAGGTCAAGGGTCAGCTGCCAACCCGTCTGTGGCTGTCGCCGCCGACCAAAATGGACGCTCACCAACTGACCGAAGAAGGCTACTACGGCATCTACGGCAAGGCTGGTGCTCGCATGGAAATGCCAGGCTGCTCGCTGTGCATGGGTAACCAGGCACGCGTTGAGCCGAACAGCACCGTGGTGTCGACCTCCACCCGTAACTTCCCGAACCGTCTGGGCGACGGCGCGAACGTCTACCTGGCTTCGGCCGAGCTGGCGTCCGTTGCTTCGATCCTGGGTCGCCTGCCGACCGTCGAGGAGTACATGGAATACGCTGGCAAGATCGACAGCATGGCGGCCGATATCTACCGCTACCTGTCCTTCGACCAGATTGCCGAGTTCCGTGAAGCGGCTGCGAACGCCAACATCCCGGTCGTTCAAGCCTAACGCTGCAACGCAATGAAAAACGCCGCCCATCGTGAGATGAGCGGCGTTTTTTTATACCCCAAACAATCGGACTCAAATTACCTGTGGGATTGGGCTTGCTGGACAGCGCCATCGACACTTAGCCCGCTAAGAATCACGTCATTGGCAGAAACCTCCGGCAGCTTCGCCAAGGCACTCTTGGCCTCATGTTTGAGCCGCGCCAGGATCAGTCGCTTACCCTCCTGATCCACCCGCAGAAAAAACTCCTGCATGGCCTCGATGCTGGTGCCATCCAGGTTGGGCGTTTCCTCCAGGCTGAGGATCACCGTGTGCACCGGCACCGGCGAATGGCGGACCAAATGCAACGCCGCGCCGAGAATCCGTTCGACATTGGCAAAGAACAACGCCTCACTGGGCCGCACAATCAACACACCCGACTCCGCTGTCGCGCTCGGATGACGCTGCAAGTCGACGAAATCATGCCCGCCGTCAATCCGCCCCAGTACCTGAATATCCGCCGCCGACATCTGCTTGAGCATCAGCAATACACTGATTGCCACCGACACCAGCAAACCATCCAGCACGCCCAATACCAGCACCGCGCCCACAGCACAGAGCACCAATACCCGATCCCGGCGCCAAATGAAGTAGCGACCCAGCGGCTGCAAGCTCAAGCCCCTGCCCAGCGCATGCATGACGATGGCGGCAAGAATCGGCTCCGGCGTCAGGGCGATCCATGGCAACACCGTCAGCACGATCAGCAACACCACCATCGCCGCAACCCCACCCGCCCAGCGTGAAGTCGCACCCGCCGCCTCATTCGCCGATGTCGCCGAATACCCTGCCCCTGCCGGCATGCCATGAAACAACCCGGACAACAGGTTCGACGCCCCCAATGCCAGCAGATCGCGATTGGAAGTCACCCGGTCGCCATGCTTGAGCGCAAACGAACTGATCGAGCCGAAAGACTCCGCATACAGAATCATCACCAGCGCAAACCCAACCTCCCCCAACCGCAGCCAATCAGCAAATGGCAGCACTGGCAGAGTCGGCACTTCCAGGCTCAGATCGATGAGTCCGATCATCTTCACGCCATAGGCCGGCAGGTTCAGCCATTGCCCGGCCACAATGCCGATCACCACCACCAGCAAGCCACCCGGCACCCGTGGAAAGCGTGAGAACAGCCCCAGCAACACCAGCGCCACAGCGGCGACGCCCGCCGCCGGCCAGTTCCATTGCGGCAGTTGCTCCAGCAGTTGCGGGGCGAAGCGCACCAGATTGGCGTCGCTCAGATGCACACCGACGACGCTGGCAACCTGTTTGAGAATGATCGTCAGCGCCAGACCAAAGGCAAATCCGCGCAACACCGGTTTGGCGATAAATGCAGTGACGCTGCCGAAACGAAAGATCCCCGCCAGCAAAAACAGCGCCCCGGTGACCAGCACCAAGCCGACCGCCAAGGTCGAGCGTAATTGCGGATCACCCTGAGCCAGCGTCGCTGTCGCCGCCGCCAGCACCGCCGCGGATGACGAGGTGGCCGAAACAATCGCAAAGCGGCTGGTGCCGAACAACCCGTAACAGAGCAACCCGGCAAACAGCGCGATGACTCCGGCCTGCGGCGCCAGCGCGGCGATGGTCGAATACGCGACCGCTTCAGGCAACAGCAGCCCGGCAATCGACAGGCCGGCGAGTACGTCCTGCCAGCGGTGGGTGGGTTCAACAGGTTGCGGGGCGCTCGACAATCCACTGTCTCCAGACGAAAAAAAGCCGCTGTGCGCATCACGCACAGCGGCCACTGTAGCTGAGTATCCGGCGCTTTGGCCTACGCCGTCAGCGAATAAATCAACGCCGAAATCGCCACCAGCCCCACAGCCGTGACAAACACGTTCGACGCCTGCCCACGATAGCGCGCCATCGCCGGCACTTTACGAATCGCGTACATCGGCATCAAAAACAGAATGGCCGCAATCACCGGGCCGCCGATGGTTTCAATCATGCCCAGAATGCTCGGGTTCAGCGTCGCCACGATCCAGCAGATGACCAGCATGAACGCCGCCACAATGCGATCCAGCGCTTTCGCCCCCGGACGCTTGCCGCTCTTGACGATCAGACCTTTCAGACCTTCGCTGGCACCGATGTAGTGACCGAGGAACGACTTGGAAATCGCCACGAATGCAATCAACGGTGCCGCGAAGGCAATGGTCGGGTTGCTGAAGTGGTTGGCCAGGTACGACAGGATCGACAGGTTCTGCGCCTTCGCTTCAGCCAGTTGCGCGGGCGACAGCGTCAGTACGCAACTGAACACGAAGAACAGCACCATCAGCACCATCAACGCATGAGCGCGGGACAGGATCTGCGAACTGCGCTCTTGTGCGTGAACGCCGTAACGACGCTTCTGATCGACCGCAAACGCGGAAATGATCGGCGAGTGGTTGAACGAGAACACCATCACCGGAATGGCCAGCCACAGCGTATGCAGCAACGCGGATGGTGCCGGTACGTGCGAAGCGGTGGCGAGGATGCCGCCATTCCAGTGCGGGATCAGGTACACCGCCAGAAACAGCAGCGCGACGATAAACGGGTAAACCATCAGGCTCATCGCCTTGACGATCGCCTGCTCGCCGCAACGTACCACCGCCAGCAGACCGAGGATCAGCACAAACGACAAAATCACCCGCGGTGGCGGCGTAATGTGCAGTTGGTGTTCGAGGAAACTGGCAACCGTGTTGGTCAGGCCCACGCTGTAGATCAGCAGAATCGGGAAAATGGCGAAAAAGTACAGCAATGTGATCAGCGCCCCGGCCTTGATGCCGAAATGCTGCTCGACCACTTCAGTGATGTCGGCGCCTTCGCGACCGGAGAGCACAAAACGGGTCAGGCCACGGTGTGCGTAGAACGTCATCGGGAACGCCAGCAGCGCGAGGATCACCAGCGGCCAGAAGCCGCCCAGCCCCGCATTGATTGGCAAAAACAGGGTACCGGCGCCAATCGCCGTCCCAAACAGTCCCAACATCCAGGTGGTGTCCTGGCGACTCCAGCTCGACAGCTCGGCTGGTGCTGCTTCATAGCGTTCGTTGACGCTATTGGCCTGCTCATTCATCCGGTCGGATCTCCGCATTCCGGTCACTTGCCACTCGGTCAGGACGCGTCGGAAAAAACCGACAGACATGCTCCGGCCGAAACAGGGGCGCGATTCTCCGTGATAAATCAACAGAAGCAAAGACTTAGCTGAGCAATGGTTGTGCGGATCAGATTATTGAATGTCGCTTTTGGCAAAATATATGTCGGCCATGGAAAGGTTAACTGTCGTTTTTAGGCATGTTTCAGTGCCACATGTGACCGAAAAAACTTGATCAGACCGATCGACCCAATATGAATCCAAGTGAAATGCAAAACTGGCCTTCCTTGGCTGTTGGCAGTGGCTGCTCAGACTGCATTGAGTCCTCATGATTTCGCGCTCATCGCTTGCCGGAAAGCGGATGGATCCGAGGGTTTCGCAGGCAAAATCCGGGAGTCGAGCAGGCCGCCTCATACAACGCCATGACAGAGACTGCGGCGAGGCGAATGACCCCGACGCAGCGTTTGGCTTATTCCGTGGGCACCAGATTATCGAGCACCTGATTGACCGCCAGTTCAGCCAGCATCACGTTCTGGGCGATGCCTAATGCGGTCTGGCGATGGGTGCCTTCCAGCAGGGCGGCGAAGTTGTTGAGCATGACGTTGGCCGAACCGAGGGTTTCGCTCGCATCGGCCAGCAGGGGTTCGTTGCCGGCGGCGGGGTTGGCCATGTACAGGCGATTGGGTGCGTAGGGCGCGGCCATGACTTTGGCGGCTGGCGGATCCAGGTAGTGGTCGAGGGCGCGCTCGGCGGCTTCGTGGAATTTCTTGGAGCCAGGGGATTCGTAGGGGGATGCCGGATCGGGATTCGGCGGGTTTGGCGTTACCTTGAACATTGAGAACTTACCTCCGGTAATGCCGCCTCCCCTCTCGCCGCTAAGCAAAAGGGTGGCGGCTATGCGCAAGTTAGCGGACCGGTAAGTTCTCGAAACCCGGCGCACCCGAAGGTGCCATGCGCACAGCCACCATCAAGCGCAGGCATATGCCCGTCTAGATAAGACTTATGCAACCGAGAACAAACCGGGCCGCTAAGCCCGATCACTGGAAATCAGTGATGCGAACCAAGTTACCGACCGCCCTCCAGGCGCACAAGCCGGCGGATTCTGGCGCACGCGTAGGCAACGACGCAAGAATTTGTGGGCATTGGCACGTAACTACGGATGTCTTTACACGGAAGCCAAGAATCGCGTTTATCAGCTACAAAAGCTGACGAAATATCTGACAGATTGCAGGTAAGCAACGTGCGACTCAGGTTTGAAACCACGAGTTCATGTGTGTGGGGGGGGTAAAGGCCGCCGACCGCTAATTGACAACTGTGGGAACTGACCGTCTGGCTCAAACACGATCAGTCGCCAACCTTGAGCGCACTGGATAGCCGGTGTGCTGCGGCCCTTGCTTCTTGCGCGAAGCCGTCCAGAATCAAAGCACCCATGCTTGAATGTCGACCATTGCCATGCTGCCTTGCTATCAGCACTCTGAAACTCATTTGATGCCCTCGACACCGACGATCACAGGAGCCGCGCAATGCCCGCATCCGTTCTGGTACTGGTTGAAACCATCAATGACTATTTGCCGATTCTTGAACATCAGGGCTTCCACCTGATTCTGGCGCCGACACCCGCCGAACGCGCTCAAGCGATCGCCACCCATGGCAGCCGCATCGACGCTGTGCTCACCCGTGGCCCCTTGGGCCTGACCGCCGACGAAATCGCCGCCCTGCCCGCGCTGAAAATCATCACGGTGATTGGTGCCGGTTACGAACACGTCGACTTGCAAGCCGCCAGTGATCGCGGGATCACTGTGACCAATGGCGCCGGGGTCAACGCCTCGTCGGTGGCTGATCACGCGATGGCCATGCTGCTGGCGTTGGTGCGTGACATTCCACGTTGCGATGCGGCCGTGCGTCGGGGTGAATGGCCGAAGATCATGCGTCCGTCGCTGGCCGGCAAACATTTGGGGATTCTCGGCTTGGGATCTGTGGGCATGGCGATTGCCAAACGCGCAGGCCTGGGCTTCGACATGCAGATCAGCTATCACAGCCGTCAGGTACGCAATGACGTGCCTTACGCGTTCTGCTCGACGCCGACCGAATTGGCTCGGGCGTCGGACTTTCTCATCGTCGCCACACCCGGCGGCATCGGCACTCAGCACCTGGTAACCCGCCCGGTACTTGATGCGCTGGGGCCCAAAGGTTTCATCGTCAATATTGCGCGGGCGAGTGTGATCGCCACCGCGGACCTGATCACGGCCCTTGAACAACGCCGAATCGCCGGTGCCGCGCTGGATGTATTCGACCACGAACCACAAGTGCCGGAGGCGCTGAAAGCCCTCAGCAATGTGCTGCTCACGCCACACGTCGCCGGTCTGTCACCGGAAGCCATTCGAGGTACCGTCGAGTTGGTGGGCAAAAACCTCGTGGCGTTCTTTTCAGGCCAACCGGTACTCACACCGATTCAACTGCCGTCGAAAACCGGCAATCAGCGCGTGCACTAAAGCACCCCGAGCAACGTCCATAAACGTCGTGACTCGGCATCTGCCGAGATCAACTCGCCAAGCAGCTCGCTCAGCGGTTTGTTGCCCCACTCGACTCCACGCCGGATGAGATACGGCACCGGGCTATGGGGCTCGGTGCGCGCCAGGTATTCGGCGATCAGCAGCAATTGGCGGTAGGCCTCTTCGCGGCTTGCCGGTTCGCTAAACACCTGAGCCACTGGGGTTTCTTCAGTCGATGGCGCCACGGCGGCGGGTACGTCGGGCATTGGCGCGGACGACGCCGGTTGTTGTGGGTGCATGGCGATAAACTCCTGAACCAGCTTCAGCAGCGCTTCAATGATGTCCTGCAACGGGCGTAACCCCGGGCCCTGATCGCCCAGATAAGCCTCGCTCCAGGTGTCGAGCCGTTGCAGGTGTTGCAGGCTCAGCAGCAGATTGCCTTGGGTGCGTAGCCAGAACGCCAGCGGCGTAACGCGGATCTGATCGTTGAGTTTCTTCTGTTCATTGCTCGCGGTTTGCGCCGATGTCTTGGCATTCTTGCTGTCGTTGGCCTGCACCTGCTGAACCTGCAAACGCCGCCAGACTTCAAGGGTATAGGCCTCGAAATCGCTGTTGCGACTGCCGAACAGCGGCACCCGGGTGAGCAACACCTCGCTGTATCGACGCACCAGCCATTCCAGAGGAATAACCCGCCATGACTGGTCGCCGTCCTCGGCTTGCGGGTGCAACTGGTCGGGAAAACGCTCACACAAACCGGCAATCAGCGCCAGGCTACCGGGTAAACCGTCCAGCGCCTGTTGGTGCAGCCACGCTTCGCCGAGCCAGGCGCTGAGCATCAGGTCCTTGCTGCGTTCCAGCAACAACGTGGTCGTGAGCTTTTCGACTTGCGGCCAGTTCGCCCGCTTCAGCGTCGACTGCCACACGCCGGTCGGCAGGCTGGCGTCGTCTTCGCGGCGCAGGTCGCGCAACTGGTCGAACTCGCGTTCATAGCGCAGATCGACGCCGCACGGCGCTTCTGCGCTGATCGGCGCAAGCAACTGATCAATCAGATCCGGCAACGGGGTCGATGGCAGATTCACAATCCCTCCTTCTGCGATTCAATGGCGGCCGTCGTCGTGCCGATGAACTGAAACGGTGAGTGCGGTGCGCGCGTGGGCAACGGTGCAATCGACAGCGGCAGTTTCGAGCCCTGACTCATCAACGACAGGCGCACGTACATTCGTGCGAATTCACTGGTAACGCTGTCGGGCGCCCCGGTCACCGGCAAACGCAGGGCCAGCGGGAAATCGGTGTAATCCATGCTCGGCTGGCGCTGCACCGAGAAATGCGCACGCATCAGGCGCAGCAGCGACCACGGCCCGCCGTACTCCCAGCCTGCCTCCAGATCGCGCACCACCAGGTTCGGTTGCAGCGGATCGTTGACCGGACGTTCCTTGCCGTTACGCGCCCAGCGCAGGGTCAGGCGAATAGGCTGGCCAACCCTCCAGCGCAGATTCGGCTCTTCGGCTGCCGGGTAGTTGATCTCCTGACGGCCGGCGAGCAGGCTCCAGGCAATCACCTTATCGGCGCCCTTTTCATCATCACGATCGGTACGCCAACGCACGTCCAGTTCAACGCCGAGAATGCCGCTCTTGTCGCGCACGAACAGCGGCTTGAGCCAGACGCTCGCCTGCTTCAGGCGATTGAGAAAATCCTCCGCCGCCAAGCGTTCCGGTGTCTGGCTCAGGACCAGTCCGGCCTGCGCCACCGGCAAGCGTTTGTCGATGATCTCGAGGAAATACTGAACCCGTGCCGGGTCGGCATCCTGCGCTTGCACGCCATTGGCGAAGGGAAAGCGATCGGCCAGGTATTGATTGAAATAGTTGGCCAGTTCATTCCATGCCGCTGCGGCCTGTTGCTGTTGCAGGGACTGGCAACGCTGCATGGCGGACTGTTGCAGTTCCACGGCACGCATCGCCAGCGTGCTGCGTCCGGGAGCAACATTGGCGGTCTGTAATACGTGTTCGCACGAGGCGGTATCCATCTCGATGAAGTCGCGGCTGACCAGTTGCTCGATCTGCGCCGGTGAGCTGGCCGGGTTCGAATCCTTGTACTTGAGCAAGTCGTCGTTGAGCGCGCTGAACTGTGTCACCCGCTCGTAATCCAGCGCCGACAGACTGCCCTGTTGAGTCATCAGCCATTGCAACGCCGAGGTGCGCCGTTCGGTGATGCCGAGCATGGTGTTGAACTGCTGCTTGAGGCTCAGTTTCAAGTCCTGCACATCACTGGCGCCGTACAGTTGCAGACCGAGGTTTTTCGAGCCGTCCCACTGACTGACTTCAGTGCGCCCGCCAAACAGCGGCTGGTCGCTGATTTCATTCAGGCCACTGACAATCTGCGCCATCGCCCGACGGTTCAACCCGCCTTGCAAACGTGCCGCCAGATCACTGCGACGCAGTTCCACAAAGGCTTTTTGCAGGGCCATGGCCTGCTCGGCGCGCACGTTGAACACTGCGTACGATTGAGTCCGGTCGTCGTGATCCCTGAGGCTGAGCCACATCGCCTGGGCGGCGGCGTTTTCGGCGGCTTGCAACACCGCCCCGCGATAGGCCGGCGGGATCCGGGGCAGCTCTTCAGCCACGTAGCTTTTGTAACTGGCGAAATAGCTCAACGACAGGTTGAAGTCATCGCCGTCCACGGTCTGGCCTTGCATGCCCCCATTGTCTTGATTGGCGCGCAAGGCAACGGCCAGAAAATCGCGTTTGAATAGCGACTGCAGGGCGTTATCGAGTTTGATCACGTGTTCCTGCAGCGCCAGTTGTCCACTGCCTTGCTGCACCAGCAAGTTGTCCCGTGAACCTGCGCGGGCGATCCATTGGTCACGAAAACTCTGCTGCAATTTGCTGGCCTGGTTTTCCAGTTGTTGCTCCACGGTTGGCCCCAGCAATGAACTCTTGTGCACCTTGTCGAGAAAAGCGCGATAGCCGGGCACCAGTTCCTGGCCCTTGCCGCGTCCCCACGCCGCGTTGGTCATGGAAATCGCTGCTTGCAGGCCATCAATCAGTGCGCGCAGTTCTTCCAGTTCACCGAGGCTGTTGCCACTGCCGGCCTCCAGTTGTTCCAGGTGCAACTTGAGGTAACCGGCCTTGCTGACAAAGTTGTCGGCAAGGAAATACTGATTGAGCCAGAGTTCCATCAACCCGTTGAAGTTGCTCAGTATCAGCGGCTGCTCGACGCTCAAATCCAACGCCTGCAAATTGCCGCCATCACCCGCCGCCAACAACCGGTTGTAATACGCGGCATGGGGCAATGTCGCGGCATTGAGGTTCAGTGATAGAGCGCTGTTGCTCAGTTGCACCAGATCGTCCAGCGGTGCCCGCTGATTGTTCTGCACTTCGCCAAACAATTGGTTCTGCTGCTCCAGACGTAATGCCCGGTCCACCAGATCCGTGGCCTTTTGATAGTTTTTCCACTGCGCCGGGTCTTCACTTTCAATGCTGCTGCGCCGATCAGTGGCGCGGATCGTTTTGATTTTCGCCAGTTCAGCGACCAGCAGTTCATGCAGCGGCACGAGCATTTGACCCTGAGCTGAGCGGAACAGCTCCTGCTCAAGCAGGGTGTCCAGGGATGAAAACCAAGAGGACGGAAATGCCAGCGAAACGTAGCGCCATTGCGGTGCTCGCTCCAGCACCCGCCAGAAACCCTGCACATTGCGCCGGGTCGGTTCAATCCGATGCGCCTCATCGGTGACCGCCACGTAACTCTTTTGCGCGCCCTGCATCAGCCGCGCCAGTTCGTGGGCATCCTTGACCGACTGGTGCCAGACCCACAGCATCGCTACCGCCCAGACCACTGCGACCACCAACGCCACCCCGGCTGTCAGCCGCTGCCAACGCTGACGCAAACGCAACAGACGCGGCACGCCTTGGGCCAGTCCGTGTTCGCCGACCAGACGCTGACGCCACAACTGGCGCACGAACACGCTCTGCTGCAATCCGCTGTCATCGGCGCAAAAGCCGTCCTTGGCGTCCTCTGAAGCTTCATTGGCGGTGAAATACACACCGCGAAAACACGGTGCTTCGCCCTGCGCGTTGCCCTGAAAAACCGGTTCGAGCACGCTCTGAAGTCCACGGCGCAGCGTCTCAAGACGCTCCGGCAAGGCGTACAGGTCGGCGCTCAACTGCCCCGACAACGTGCCGATTTCGATCACGGCTTCGGCCATGGCGCGGTGGATTCGATCCAGCGCCTGATCACTCCACTGCCCTTGCCACACGGCATCGCGCGCGTAGGGCGACGACCAGCCCAAGGTGCGTTCACGGGCCTCCTCGGGCAAGGCGCTGATCAGCTCCTGAAACCCCGGCAACTCTTCCAGTCCGGTGACGATCACGTACACCGGCACGCTCAAGCCAAAGCGTTGCAGCAGATCGATAAAGCGTCGGCGTGCGGCCAGACCAAGGCTGGCAGCCTGCTCAAGATTGCTCAGTTGGCTGACCGGCACCGTCCAGATCACGCCGTCCAGCGGCCGCTTGCTGCGCATGCGCAGGATCAACCCAAGCAGTCGCCACCAGCCACCGCGCTGCAAATGCATGCCGTCGTCCGGCAGAAACAATGCCTGCGGCACCACCAGCACAGCGCCTTCGGGGTCCGACCACCAGCGGCCAAACCACGCCGGTTTATCGGTCGGCTGCAATCGCCACTCGGTGACCAATTGTGTGCCTTGAGTTTCATCGCCGAGCATCAACATCCACGGCATCTGATAACGATCGTGACTGCCCTGCTCCTGCTCCATATGGCGCACGGACGCATAAAAACTGCGGATAGCCGCGCCGCTCTGGGTCCGTAGCCACCACACGGCCACGGCGATGATGACCAGCAACAGCAGCAGCGCGACGACCCACGCGACAATCGTCAGGGGGCTCATGAGTCTTGCTCCGGCGCGGCCACTGAATCGGTCATTTGCAGCACCGGATCGAGCTCGGAACGAATGTCACGCCACAGGAACTGGCCAAGTCCGGTCAGCAACAACACCATCGCGAGAATACCCAACGCCAGACGAAAGCCGTCCGGCAGCGCGGTGCGCACGGGCAACTGCAACGGCGCCACCAGTGAAGGTTGCACCAGTCGCTGGCTGACATCGTCATACGTGGCTTCGTCCTGCCAGGCAAAGTTGAACAGGGCCAGCCGCCATTTCTCCCGTTGCGCCTGAGCGTGCTCACCGCGCAGACGCCCGTGGAAACCGAGAATCAAGCACTGCAAGTACACGTTGGCCAGATCGCGGGTGGTCGGTTGTTGTTCATCGAGAAGGGTTTGAATGGCCGCCGGCACTTGCTCGCCCGCCTGACGGCTGGCGTACAACCGCGACTCCAGCGGTTTGTCCTGCCACGCCGCTTGCCCCGGCCACGGCGTAAACAACAGGGTTTCATCGACCAGTGCAACAAACGCGTAAACCAGTGCCTTGACCTGATCCGTCGCCGAATCACCGACCCGCGAATACGCCGTGCGCCAGAGCCGTTGCGAAGCCTGCGTCGACAGCTCGACCACCGTCTCCACCAGCGCCGCTTCGTCGTCGCTGTCCTTGGGCAATTGCACCCAATCCTGTTGCCATTGCTGCCACGTCTGCCGGAACGCGCTGCTCAACGGTGCGTCCTGCAACCCCAGGCTTGCGGCACTTCCTTGCGACATACGGCGTTCCTTGTGTGATCAGGCACTTTCACTGTTCTGGGCGACAAACAGCACCACTTGCCATGGACTGCTGGTCAGCTTCGCGGCGGGGGCGGCGATCACCAGCGGCAGTTGCGCGTCGAACCACGCGCCTTCGGCGGTGATGACAAACAGCCGCGTGTCCTCGCCCACGCTGTAGGCCACCTGCTCGCTGCGGTTCATCACTTGATGGGGCAGACCGCTCATGCGCTGGCGACCGAGCAGCGAGATGTGTGGTGCCGAGGCGATGATCGCGCCGCGCAACCAGTCAATCGCGGCTTGCTCGCTGGCGCCGTTTGGCATGCGCAAGCCAATGACCAGACGCTGGCTCGGTTGCTCATCGGGCAACTGAATGGAAAAACTCTGCTCGCTGCGTTCGAACGGCAGGCTGCGATAGCCGGCGCGAATCAGTTCGAGGGTGCTTTCCAGCCACTGAAGCACCGCGTCGTAACCACGCTGCAATTCGAGAAAATCCAGCGGCGCAAACGCCGGCACACCGGCCAGCGGATCAAGCGCCGACCATGCACCGGCCATTCCGAGCAGTTGCACATAGAGCCTTTGCGGCTGGGCAATGCGGCTGTTCAGTGAACCTTCGACTTCCGGCAGGCGTGCCCATAGCGCGGTCAACTGCCGACGGATTTCCAGCGCATCATCCTGATTGCCGGCCTGTTGCGCCTGACGCAAGCGCCCGCCCAGAAACAGACACTTCTCCCGAGCCCGCGCGCAGAGCCCGGCGATGCGTCGACCGAGCACAGATTCGGGCAACAGGATCGGCGTTGGCGGCGTATAACCCAGCGCCAGGAAGCCTCCGCCCTCCTTGCGGATTTTCAGCAGCGGCAGGCAGATCGAGTCGGCTTTGTTCAGTTGTGTGCACAGGCGTGGATTGGGTCGCCACACCGTGATCGATTCAGGGAATTGGCCGCTGGTGAGATCCGGCAGCGCCTCGCCGACGACCGATTGCAAACGGCCCTTGAGCGGCAGCAATTGTCCGGCGCGCCACATCGGGCTGATCGCCAGGAACACAGTGACGGTGGCGTCGTCAGTGGCGTTGATCGCCGCGCTGACATCCAGTTCCAGCACTGGGCCGACACCCGCCTGCACATCCACCGGCAAGCCGTCGGGCATCGTCCCTTGCAGCGACACCACCCGCACCACGCCGGCGCTCAGTGCCGACGGGTCAAACTCCATGTGGCTGACGCCCCAGAACCACGGGTTACACGCATGCGCCAGATGCGCGCCGAGTGCTTCGGCCCGCAGCCCCTGCAACTGAAAATGCTGCGGCAGCAATTGCATGCCTTCATGCCAGCAAACCGCGTCAGGTAGCAAACTCATACGACTCCCTTCGACCTCGCCGCGATCCGGCGGCGGGCGGTGTGTTTCAGTTTTCCTGACTGACCAGGCTCATCTCGCGACTGTCGAACTTCAGCCACGCTCGACGCTGATCATCGAGGCGCAAGCGGTGCGCTCCGGGAGTGTTATAGCTGGCGAAGACCAAAAGTCCAGCCGCCTTCTTGCCCCCCAGCGGGAAGGGTTGGTGGTCGATAAATTGCCCCGGCACCAACTCCAGCCCCCACACACTCATCAACTGACGATAGTCGCGCTGGTACTGTTCGCGCTCGGCAAACCACTGACTGGCGCTGATACCGGACAGTTGTTTGAGCAGATCAGGGTCGTTGACGGCGATGAAATCCACGGCAATCGGCGTGTCATCGTTGGCCTTGGGGGCTACGTCGAGGGTCAGGCTGTCGAGGTCCACCGTCGGCTCGAAGAAAGAACAGCCCGTCAGAAGCACCAACCAAAACGCTACAAAAAATCGTCCGCACAAAATGAATTTTCCTTTTCTCGGCCGTGTCCAAAAATGTTTTTGCTTGCATTTTTATAGACCTGTTCTAGCGTCTTGGGTAGTTCGGTTCCTACAGCCGAATCCAAGAAGGTTTGTCAAAGGAACGACAGCTCATCTGCCACCCTTTCTAACCTACGGTCCAGCAAGGGAAAGCGATGAACGGGCCCCCCCGATGCATTGCGCCCGCTCATCGCATCGGAGTCCGCCGACATGGCAGAAAGTACTCAGCACAAGCTCGACCGGGTGCGCCCGCCCCGAGTGCAAATCACTTACGACGTCGAAATCGGCAACGCCATCGAGAAAAAGGAATTGCCATTGGTGGTCGGCATCCTCGCCGACCTCTCGGGCAAACCCCTTGAACCATTGGCGAAACTGACCGATCGGCGTTTTACCGAAATCGACCGCGACAACTTCAACGAAGTACTCGCCTCGATCGCCCCGCGCGCCACGTTGCAGGTCAACAACACCCTCAGCGGCGACGACAGCAAGCTGAACATCGAACTCAATTTCAAACACATCGACGACTTCGACCCGGTCAAGGTAGTGGAGCAAGTCACGCCGCTGCGTCGCCTGTTCGAGGCCCGCCAACGTCTGCGTGACCTGTTGACCAAACTCGACGGCAACGATGACCTGGACAAACTGTTGCGCGACGTCATCGCCAACACCGAAGGCTTGCAGGAAATCAAATCGGCCCGCCCAGACACCGCTACCCCGGCAGCTGATGCCGAGGCGCCGGCCGAACCGCAAGCCTGATCGTCCACTTAACCGAGGGGAGAATTCACCATGCCCGCCGCCGCCAAGAACCAAGCCAGCGACAGTACAACCGAGACACTTTCCCTGCTCGACCAGATCATTCTCGATGGCCGTATGGCCCACGATGACAGTCAGCAGGATTACGCCCGCGACATGCTCGCGGAATTCGCCACCCAGGTGCTCGACGAAGGCATGGCCATCGACAAGGACACCGTGGCGATGATCAACGACCGCATCAGCCAGATCGACGAGCTGATCAGCGCCCAGCTCAACGAGGTGCTGCACCATCCCGACCTGCAAAAACTCGAAGCCTCGTGGCGTGGCCTGCACATGCTGGTGCAGAACACCGAAACCAGCACCCGGCTGAAACTGCGCCTGCTCAACGTGACCCAGAAAGAGCTGCAGAACGACCTGGAAAAAGCCGTCGAGTTCGATCAGAGCGCCCTGTTCAAGAAGATCTACGAAGAGGAATACGGCACCTTCGGTGGCCATCCCTTCAGCCTGCTGGTGGGTGACTACACCTTTGGCCGTCACCCGCAGGACATCGGCCTGCTGGAAAAACTGTCGAACGTCGCCGCTGCGGCGCACGCGCCATTCATTGCCGCCGCCAGCCCGCGACTGTTCGACATGAACAGCTTCACCGAACTGGCGGTGCCGCGTGATCTGTCGAAAGTGTTCGAGAGCCAGGAGCTGATCAAGTGGCGCTCGTTCCGTGAGAGCGAAGATTCGCGCTACGTCTCGCTGGTGCTGCCGCACTTCCTCCTGCGCCTGCCTTACGGCCCGGACACCTCGCCCGTGGAAGGCATCAACTACGTCGAGGACGTCAACGGCACCGACCACAGCAAATACCTGTGGGGCAATGCCGCGTGGGCGTTGTCGCAACGCATCACCGAAGCGTTCGCCAAATACGGCTGGTGCGCGGCAATTCGTGGCGCTGAGGGTGGCGGCGCAGTAGAAGGCCTGCCGGCGCACACGTTCCGCACCAGTTCGGGCGATCTGTCGCTCAAATGCCCGACCGAAGTGGCGATCACCGACCGCCGTGAAAAAGAGCTCAACGACCTCGGTTTCATTGCCCTGTGCCACAAGAAAAACAGCGACGTCGCCGTGTTCTTCGGCGGCCAGACCACCAACAAATCCAAGCTCTACAACACCAACGAGGCCAATGCCAACGCGCGCATCTCGGCGATGTTGCCGTACGTGCTCGCGGCCTCGCGTTTCGCCCATTACCTGAAGGTGATCATGCGCGACAAGGTCGGCAGTTTCATGACCCGCGACAACGTGCAGACCTACCTCAACAACTGGATCGCCGACTACGTGCTGATCAACGACAACGCGCCGCAGGAAATCAAGGCGCAGTACCCGTTGCGCGAAGCGCGAGTGGACGTCACCGAAGTCGCCGGCAAACCGGGCGCCTATCGGGCCACGGTGTTTCTGCGGCCGCACTTTCAACTCGAAGAGCTGACCGCCTCGATCCGCCTGGTCGCCACCCTGCCGCCACCGGTAGCTGCCTGACCTGCAGCCCCCGCCGCCCGTGCGGCGGGGGCTGTCCTTTATCTAGCGCGACACCTTTCAGGAGTTTCAAGCGATGGATGCAATCATTCTCGACCTCGGCGGCGACATCAAAGGCGACAGCCTGCTCGAGGGTTACGCGGACAAGATCGAAGTCATGTCCTACAGCCACAACGTCGCGATGCAAGTCACCAATGACGTCAGCAACTCGGAGCGCACTTCCGGTAAACCTCACGTCGGCGAGTTCACCGTGACCAAATTCGTCGACACCTCGACGCCGTCCCTCAACGAATACTGCTGTGCCGGCAAGCCGATTCCAGAAGCCAAGATCACCATCGGCCGCAACGCCGCCGAAGGCAGCGGGCAACTCTTGCCGTTCATCATCTACACCCTGACCAACGTGGTGCTGTCGAACGTCAGCGTCAGTGGCGGTACCGGAGGCAAACCGGTGGAAACCGTTTCCCTGAACTTCACCAAGATCAAATGGGAACTCACCGCGCAGAAGGACGACGGCACCAAGGAAGGCACCGCCGCGTCGACGTGGGACATGGCCGCCAACAAGCTCGTCAGCTAACCCGGCGCCCCGGCCATGGCAGGCACCGGCATGCTTCCCCCGCTGTTCGAACGCCTCGCATCCAGCGAGGCTGAGGGCGCGCGGGAATTTGATCGCCAGGATTTGCTCGACTCGGTGCACGCCGAGCTCGGGCGCCTGTTCAACACCCGCCGTGGCCCGCGCACACTGACCACACCGCCGAGCGTGATCGACTACGGCATCGCTGACTGGAGCGCTCTGCAACAGCAGCGCAGCGACGACCGACGTCGACTGGCGCGAGACATTCGCGAAGCCATCACACATTTTGAACCGCGCCTGCGTCTGGGCGAGGTTCAGGTCAATCCGTTGCCCGAACACCCTCAGCAAATGAGCATTCGCCTGCTCGGCGAGTTGCGCAGCGGCCACCAGCACTGGCCGGTGGCGTTTGTCATCGAGCCTGGCGGCCAAGGGCTGGAGGTGCGCCATGAGCGACTCGATTGACCCGCAACTGCTCGACTACTATCAACGCGAACTGACCTGGCTCAGGCATGCCGGCAGCCAGTTTGCCGAGCGCTATCCGAAAGTCGCACGGCGCCTGGAACTGTCCCCCGGCGAATGCCCGGACCCGCATGTCGAGCGTTTACTGGAAGGTTTTGCGCTGCTGGCGGCGCGTCTGCAACGACGACTGGACGATGACTACGCCGAGTTCAGCGACGCGCTGCTCGAACAACTTTACCCGTTGGCCATGCGCCCGTTGCCGTCCTGCGCCATCGTGCAATTTGAACCGGACCCGAGCAAAGGCAACCTCGACGAAGGCTATCCCCTGCCCCGCGACACGCCGCTGTTCGTCACCACCAGCAAAGGTGAAAGCATCCACTTTCGCACCAGTGCCGCAGTGCGTTTGTGGCCGGTTGAAGTCACAGAGGCCTTGTTGCTTGGCAGCGATGAAGCCCAGGCGCTTACGGGTGTGGCGCAGTCTCGCTCAGCATTGCGCCTGAGTCTGCGCTGCCTGGGTGACAGCCAATGGGCGCAGCTGGGCATTGAGCAGTTGCGTATTCATCTGGCGGCTTCGCCGGTGATCAAC
The DNA here is from genome assembly GCF_044743485.1 of Pseudomonas sp. NPDC087614. Lineage (NCBI taxonomy): Bacteria > Pseudomonadati > Pseudomonadota > Gammaproteobacteria > Pseudomonadales > Pseudomonadaceae > Pseudomonas > Pseudomonas sp. NPDC087614. Next base: position 18,020 of record NZ_JBIUWN010000015.1, read on the forward strand.
GCCGGTTTATATGACTTGCTCGGCGCCCATGCCGTGCAGGTGCTGGCAGGGTCGCCGGGCAGCGTTCCGGTGACCGTTAAAGGCTTGCCGAAGATCGTCGGTTTCAGCGACGACGAAGTGCTGCTGCCCGACGAAGACGGCGTGCATCCGGGCATGCGTCTGCTGGCCGAGTACTTTGCCTTCCCGGACAAATTCCACTTCTTCGATCTGCCACTCAGTGGCGTTTCCAGCGACAGTCAGACGCTCTATCTGTACATCGTTTTCGACCGCGCCCCCACCAGCCGTCTGCATTTGCAGGCCAGCGACATCGCCCTCGGTTGCGCCCCCGCCATCAACCTGTTCCCGCGCACCTCCGAGCCGCTGCGCCCCGATGGCACCCGCAGCGAATACCGTTTGATCGCCGACAGCCACCGTGAGAACAGCGTCGAGATCCACAGCATTCGCGGCATGCGTGCCAGCTCCAGTGCCGGCGTGCAGCGCCTGCCGGCGTATTACGGCAGTCAGCACAGCGGCGGTGATCAACAGCGTTACTGGCATGCCCGGCGAGTCAGCGGCATGACCCCGAACCGGCTCGGCAGTGACCTGCTGGTGAGCGTGGTCGACACCCGCTTCGAACCGCAAACGGATCTGCCCGACTACAGCCTCACCGCCGAACTGCTCTGCACCAATCGTCATTTGGCTCAGAGCCTGGCCGCCGGCACACCGCTGGGCTTCGAACGCCCCGGCCCGGTCGCGTGGGCACGCCTGCGCAATCCGCCAAGCCCGCAGAGCATGCCGCGACTGGACGGTGATTCGCGCTGGCGGCTGGTGTCGCAACTGACCCTCAATCACTTGTCGCTGGTCGAAGGCCCGCAGGCACTCGACGCATTGAAAGAGATTCTGCATCTGCACAACCTGCGTGACGAAGCCAGCGCTTTGCGCCAGATCGAAGGGTTGTTGAGCCTGAGTTGCGAGCGAGTGATCGGCCATGTCGGCGTCGATGCCTGGCGCGGTTGGCGCAACGGTCTGGAGGTGCAACTGCAGCTTGATCCGCAGCATTTCGTCGGTAGCAGCGCAGTGCTGTTTTCGGCAGTGCTCGCGCAGTTTTTCTCGGTGTACGCCACGGCCAATCGCTTTGTGCGCACGGTGTTGATGCAAGCCGACAAGGAGGTCAAGGCATGGCAACCCCAAGCCGGCATGCCCCTATCGCTCTGACCCTGAGCCAACGACTGCGCCGCGATCCCCAAGCGTTCGAGTGGTTGCAGGCGCTGCTCTTGCTGGAGCGCGAACAACCACAGGCCGAAACCCTCGGCAGCGGCACTTCGCCCCAAGCGGAGGCCTTGAAACTGCGAGGGCCGTTGACGCCGTTGTTTCCCACCAGCCAGATCGAAAATCTGTGCGAAGAGCCCGGCGCACCGCTGACCCTCGACACGCCGATCTTCGGCCTCGGCGGCCCCGACGGCCCGCTGCCCTACGCCTATCAGGAATGGCTGCAACAACGCGCCCGGGCCAAGGATCATGCGCCCGCCGAATTCCTCGATCTGTTTCAGCATCGCCTGCTCAGCCTGCTGTACAAGGTGATGCGCAAACACCGGATCGCGCTTGGCTTTGTCACGCCAGGGGCTTCGCCGGTACAGGCGCAACTGCGCGCACTGACCGGTTTACTGCCCAAATCCTTGCAGGAGCGCCAAGCGGTTCCGGACTGTGCGGTGTTGGCCTGTACAGCGTTGTTTGCCGATGGCCGCCGCTCACTGGCCGGGTTCGCCGCCATTGTCCGCGAGCAGTTTGAAGTGCCGGTCGAACTGAACGCTTATGAGGGTGCCTGGCGCGAGATTCCGCCCGCCAGCCGCAGCGTGATCAAACCCGGTGGACGCAATCTGCAACTGGGGCGCACGGCCGTGGCCGGTACTCGGGTCTGGGATGAACACGCCGGCATTCGCCTGACGCTGGGGCCGTTGCTGTCGGCGCAAGCCGGACGTTTCCTGCCGGACGGTGAGGCGCACCCGGCGCTGGCGAGCCTCGCCGCGTTGTACTTCGGGCCAGATCTGGATGTCACGCTGGTATTGCTGGTGCGCGGTGCCGGGCCGATGAAACTGGGGCGTCAGGCCCCGGCGTTGTTGAGCTGGAACGGTGGTTTGCAACGTCAGGCCAGCCTTGCAGTGCAACGCATCGAAACCCGCCTGCGTCAGCTGGAGATCACCTGAAATGGAACTGGCCAGCCTGATCGGACGCCTCAACCCGGACAACCGCCGCGCCCTCGAACGCGCCGCGCAACGGTGCCTGCAACGCGGGCATCACTTTGTCGAGATTGAGCATTTGCTGCTGGAATTGCTGGATATCGAGGGCGGCGACTTTGCCTTTTTGCTGCCGCGCTTCGGTCTGGAGCGTGATGCGCTGAGCGCTGAAATCAACAAGGCGCTGGAACTGTTCAAGGCTGGCAGCACGCGCACGCCAGCGCTGTCGTCACACACCCTGGGCTTGCTCGAAGATGCGGTGGTGCAGGCCAGTGTGTTGGGACTCGACAGCATTCGTTCGGGGCTGCTGCTATTGGCGTTGATTGACCGCGACGAGCGCCGCAGCCTGCTGCTCAACAGTGCCTCATCGTTACTGCGCATTCCCAAAGAAGCGCTGCGGGCGAACTTGCTGGAGTGGACCGAAAACTCCCGTGAGCATGTCGGCCCGCGTTCCGCGGCTTCCTCTGGACATCCTGCGCCACGACAGGATTCGGTGCTGGATCAATACACCCAGGACCTGACCGCCGACGCCCATGCCGGACGCATCGACCCGATCGTGGGCCGCGATGGTGAGATTCGCCAATGCATCGACATCCTTCTGCGGCGCCGGCAGAACAACCCGATTCTGGTCGGCGCACCGGGCGTGGGCAAAACCGCCGTGGTCGAAGGCCTGGCCCTGCGCATCGCAGCCGGCGACGTGCCGCCCTCGTTGCAGGAAGTCAGTTTGCGCGTGCTTGATCTCGGTCTGTTGCAGGCCGGCGCCGGGGTCAAGGGCGAATTCGAACAACGCTTGAAAGGCGTGATCGACGCGGTACGCAGCGCCGACAAACCGATCATTGTGTTCATCGACGAAGCCCACACCCTGATCGGCGCCGGCGGTGCCGAGGGCGGCAGTGATGCGGCCAACCTGCTCAAACCGGCATTGGCCCGAGGCGAATTACGCACCCTCGCCGCGACGACGTGGATGGAGTACAAAAAATATTTCGAGAAAGACCCGGCCCTCGCCCGCCGCTTTCAACTGGTGCAGGTGGAAGAGCCGGACGAAATCACCGCCGTGGAAATGCTCCGTGGTGTCGCCGCCAAACTCGAACAGCACCACGGCGTGCAGGTGCTTGATGCGGCGATCCACGAAGCGGTGAAACTGTCGCACCGCTACATCTCCGGCCGTCAGTTGCCGGACAAAGCCATCAGCGTCCTCGACACTGCCTGCGCGCGCGTCGCCCTCGGCCAGCACGACGTGCCCCCACCGCTGGAAAGCCTGCGCCACCGGCAAAACAGCCTCAAGGATGAAGTCGAGCGCTTGCGCCGCGAACAGGCCACAGGGCTGGATCACCGTGAGCGCATTACCCTGCTGGAAAGCGAATCTGGCGGCAACGTTCAAGCCATCCGCGAGCTGGAAACCCGTTGGGGTGAAGAGCGTGTAGCCGTGCGCGAGTTGCTCGACACTCGTCGTGAGTTGCTCGACTTGAGCGAGCGCGCCGACAGCGACAAACCCGACGAAGCGACTGACAGCCGCATCGATCATCTGGCCGCTGAACTGCTGCGTCTGGAAGCCGGACTCGATGCGATTCGCCAGGACGATCCACTGGTGCCCGAGCAGGTCGATACCAAAACCGTCGCCGCCGTGATCGCCGGATGGACCGGCATTCCTGTCGGCAAAATGCTCGCCGACGAAGCCCATGCCGTGCGCACACTCGGCACCCGCATGGGCCAACGCGTCATGGGCCAAAGCACCGCGCTCAACACTATCGCCCAACGCTTGCAGGCCTATCGCGCCGGCCTCACCGACCCGCAAAAACCGGTCGGGGTGTTCCTGCTGGTCGGCCCTACCGGCGTCGGCAAAACCGAAACCGCTTACGCGCTGGCCGATGCGTTGTACGGCGGCGAACGCAACCTGATCAGCATCAACCTCTCCGAGTACCAGGAAGCCCACACCGTCAGCCAACTCAAAGGCGCGCCGCCCGGTTATGTCGGTTATGGCAGCGGTGGTGTATTGACGGAAGCGGTGCGGCGCAAGCCGTATTCCGTGGTGTTGCTCGATGAGATCGAGAAGGCCCATCCCGATGTGCTGGAGGCGTTCTACAACGTTTTCGACAAAGGCTTGATGGAGGACGGCACCGGATTGGTGGTGGACTTCAAAAATACCGTGATGCTCGCCACCAGCAATGTCGGTGCCGAGTTACTGCTCGACACACCCGTGGCGCAACTCGGTTCTGACGCCTTCAACGAAGCCCTGCATAAAGTCCTCCTGCAAGCCTTCCGTCCGGCATTTCTGGCGCGCATGACCGTGGTTGCGTATCGACCGCTGGATGAGGCGACGCTGGAAGGGATTGTGCTGGCGAAACTTGAGAAGTTACGCGGGCGCTATAAGGCAGCGACCGGCAAACAATTTGAGTTTGATGCGGGGATTGTCAAAGCCGTGCTCGCCAAGTGCAGTGCGGCGGGTGCGCGGGATGTCGAGAATGTGTTGATGACGCAAGTGACGGGGAAGTTGGCGGAGTGGGTGCTGGAGTAATCCCCATCGCCCTTCGCCGATGTACGAAAAACCGTGATGAAAGGAAGGTACTCTTCCAAAACTGACAAGGATAATGTCATGAAAAAAAGCCTGAAATTACCGATGAGTCTGCTGGGAGCCTGTGTCGCAATACCGTTGTCCGCACCAGCGGACACCCGACATTTGGAAAACGAGTTGGTGGGCAAGGTGTCCTTCCTGACCTCTACGGTCGAAAAACTCAATGGCGCGAACTTGCAGATTGACCCCTTTCTGACCTCGCCCATTTCCCCGCCGCCGAACTACAAGGGGCCGCTGTTCACACTCAGCCATGATTATCCGACCCAATTACCGACCGGCACTTCCTTCCCGTGGAGCAAGACCACCGGCAACGGCAAGATCACCCAGGCCAACGCCGGTGCCTACGTTCAGGCGCTGAAAGATTACGTCTCCCCGGACATGCGCAAGATCGTCTACGACTACGCCAACTGGAACTACAAGGACAGCGGCTGGTACGACTCGATCTGGCTGGGTATCGAACGCGAACCCATTCGTGGTGTGTATGTCGGGTCAGGGTTTCCCGCCGGCACACTGACGGATCAGACCCTGCCCGTGACCACTTATGTGCTGACACTGTACGACACCCGTGCGGCGAAAACCCTCGGCGACATCTGGGGCAAAACCCCTGAACGCGCAATGAATCCGGTGCTGGAAACGAGCACCACGCAGTTTGCCGAAGGCAGCGTCATCATCAAATTTGCCATGGTCAGTGCCTGTGGCAGCGATTGGGCCCCCATGGAAGGCGCCGCCCAATGGGAAATCTACGCACCGGTGAACACCAGCAATGGCAGCGCGCTGAATAAAACACAATGCGTCGGCAAAGACTTCAAGGGCACCACCACTCAACCGGCGATGACCAAGGTGTCGTTGATGCAGTTCGACATCATCGTCAAGGACAGTGTCGCCTCACCGCAAACCGGATGGGTGTTTTCGACCCTGGTCTACGACAAGAACGCGCCGGGCAAAGACGCCTGGGACAAGATGATTCCGCTGGGCGCCACCTGGGGCGGCAACCCGGACGTCATCAACACGGCGCCAACGGCGCTGACGCCGCCCGTCACGGTCAATCCGAAGCTCAGCGAAAACTGGATCAATCCCCAGTCGCCGGCTTATTCGGTCTCAACGCTGGGATGGGACGGCCGATTGTCAGGCCCGAACGACGGTGCCGTCGTGACGCCAGCCTGGACCGGCTCGCACTATTACCCGGCCGGTCTGGCCAGTGCCGGATGCCTGGGATGCCACAGCAGCGCCCAATATCCGATGACCTCGTTCTTGCTGCCCACCTCCAGCCAGCCACCACAAACCATCGATCCACCACTTTCGGGCAGTGACCCTGACGCGGCACTGGTCATGGCCGACCCCGGATCGAAACTCTGGATGAGCTGGTTCCAGAGCCGCGACGGCAAGACCCCGATGGGGCCGGACACCTCAGCAGGTGCAAAACCGGTGGCGCTGGATTACGACATGGTCACTGCGTTCAAGGCGATTCCGATGTGGCAGCAGGCCAAGGCGGCTGAGGCCAAAAATGTTCAGAAGTAGCTAAATCAAAGGGGACGGATTTAATTCTGCCGTTTGCCGAACAAATAAATCCGTACCCTTTTTTTGGTCAACATCAATAACTCACCTATTCACGGAGTAACCATGCCATTTAGTATCATGACCCCAGCAGAACTCGGTGGTGGCGTTCGTCCCTGGTTAAGTTTGGCTACCATCCCAGGTATGCGTGTGTTCACCTCAAATGAAATCTATCAACGACTTATTTACGATCAGGCTTACTTCAGTGGACTGCAAATAGACCTGATCAACCAAGTCCGTTACTTGTATGAACTGGGTACCACTCAGGCAGGCAATACCGAGGGCGGGACTCTGGCGTTTCATGGCGGGCACGTTATCGTCAGAGACGGAGCAGCCTTGTATCAAACCTGGCAACAGGAATATCAACAATTAACAGTCCCCTCGGGACAGCGAAATTCAGGCGTAAATCTTCCATCTTCTCATTATCCAGGGAACGCCAATCCGCAGTATGAACTTCGCCTCCCTTTGACCCCCCAACAAAACTGGGGAACCGTTCTTTTCGGAACTAACAATGGAGACTCCTGGTTTCAGATAGAGGCTCACTCGGGCACAGTAGGCGATGGAGTATCAGGTACAGTCAGATACATGAGTGACACTTTGATGCATCTCGTTGATTTCCTAAGTCACAAGGCCACGAGTCAACAGGTCGGTCCTTGCGGGTACTCTGCGCACATGGAGACACTGAATCCGGTTGTCGTACAGTTATAGTTTAATAACCGAACGAATTGAAAAGCCCGGTCAAGTCGAAATCTATCTGTATAAATTCACTTGTCTCAGCCTCTGAATAGTGGAACCTGCCCCCTCTAAAGAGACAACACCATGCCCCGATCCACCGACAGCAACACCAGCCTTTCGCTCACTGCCACGTCGCTGTCGGCGCTTTACCCTGAGGCGTTGTCCGGTGACGAAGGCCTTAACCTGCTCGGTTCACAAATCCTCAACGGCCTCAACGACGGCACCGCCCTCACCCTGATCAGCGCCGTCGCCACCCACGTCACCACCACCCTGCACAACGACGAACAACTGCGTCCGTTCGATGCGCTGGTCGCTGAAATCCGCCAGCTCCCCGCCGACGCCACCGCCGAGCGCTATCAGCTTGTACTCAGGCCATGGCTCTGGTGGCTGACCCTGGCCAGCAACAACCGCGTGTTCCAGAACCTCGCCACCTCGGACATCGTCACGACGATTTTCAACGCCCACGGTTTCAGCGATTTCAAACTGTCGCTGACCGGCAGCTACACCCCACGCGAATACTGTGTGCAATACGGCGAAACCGATTTCGCCTTCGTCTCGCGGTTGCTGGAAGAAGAAGGCATTTTCTGGTTCTTCACCCACGACGACGGCAAGCACACGCTTGTACTGGGCGACAGCAACGACGCTTTCGTGCAGATCCCTAATGGGCCGAAGGTCAGCTATCTGGGGCAAGGACTGGGTCAGCGCGAGCTGCACGGGATTCGCGCAGGCCAGGTGTGTTTGCAAGCGGTGGCTGGGGTATACAAGGCGACGGATTACGAGTTCACCACGCCGACCACTTCGCTGTACGGCCAGGCCGAAGCGGTCGCCGGGCCGCGTGCGATCTACGAACATCCGGGCGGCTACAACGCCAAGGCGCGCGGCGATGCGTTGACCAAGCAACGCGTCGACGGTTTGCGCAGTGAAGAGAAACGCTTTGTCGGCGAGAGCGACTGTCGCTGGCTGATCCCGGGGCACTGGTTCACCCTCGACGGGCACGACGATGCGAGCCTGAACATCGACTGGGTGGTGACGCGGGTCACCCATGACGTCAGCCATGAAAGCTATCGCAACCGTTTCGAAGCGATCCCCAAAGCCACGCCGTTTCGCCCGCAACGGGTCACACCAAAACCGCGCATGCACCCGCAAACTGCAATTGTGGTGGGCAAGACCGGCGAAGAAATCTGGACCGACGAATACGGCCGGATCAAGTTGCAGTTCCCTTGGGATCGCGATGGCAAAAATGACGAAACCAGTTCCTGCTGGGTGCGCGTGGTGTTGCCGTGGAGCGGCAAGGGCTTTGGCATGCAGTTCATCCCGCGCATCGGTCAGGAAGTCATCGTGACCTTTATCGACGGCGATCCGGATCGGCCGCTGGTGACCGGGTGCGTCTACAACGGCGACAACGCCCTGCCCTACGCCTTGCCGGCCAATCAGACGCAATCGGGGATCAAGACCCAATCGTCAAAGGGTGGCGGCGGTTTCAACGAACTGCGCTTCGAGGACAAGAAAGACGCCGAAGAGGTGTTTTTGCAGGCGCAGAAAGATCTGAAGATCAACGTGCTCAACGACACCACGGCCACCGTCGGCCACGACGAAACCCTCACCGTACAGAACGCCCGCACCCGCACGGTCAAGGACGGCGACGAGACCGTGACCCTGGAGAAAGGCAAACGCAGTGTGACGATCCAGACCGGCAGCGACACGCTCGATGTGAAGGACAGTCGCACGGTAAAAGTCGGCGCTGACCAAGATCACAGCACGGGCGGTAATTACACCGACAAAGTCACGGGCGATTACAGCCTGACCGTGGACGGCAACCTGACGATCAAAGTCAGCGGCACCCTGACCCTGCAAAGTGGCGGCAGCTTCACCATCAAGAGCGGCGCCGATCTGGCGACCTCTGCCAGCACCTCGATCACCCACAAGGCCGGCACTGCCTTGACCAATCAGGCCGGTACATCGCTGGACAACAAGGCCGGAACCACCCTGACCAACGACGCTGGCATCAGCCTGACCAACAAGGGCGCGGCCTCGCAGACCGTGGACGGCGGCGGCATGCTGACCATCAAGGGCGGGCTGGTGCAGGTCAACTGACAGGGAGCAACCATGGCGATCACACCGCTGGACTTGCAGCAAAATGACAAGCAGCTCAAGGGACGTTTGCAGGACGGCCAGCTCGATGGCCCGTTGCAAATCAAGGACGACGGGCGCAAACAAGCCGATCTGAACTACAGCCAGGGCGAGTTGCAGGGTACGTCGCTGCTCTATCACCCCAATGGCAAGGTCTCGGCGCAGATGCCGTTTGTACACGACAAGCTGCAAGGGGTTGCCAGTTTTTACGCACCTGAGGGCTTTTTACAACGCAAGGCAACGTATCGGCGCGGGCTGTTGCATGGGGAAGCGTTCAATTACTTTCCTGACGGCCAGGTGGCGGAGGCTGAGTTTTATCGCGATGGCGTGCGTGAGGGGCGCTATCAGCGCTTTCATCCCAATGGCAAACCGGCGGTGCAAGCGCGTTATGTGAATGGGCAGTTGATGGAGCCTGAACAGGGGTTTGCCGAGGATGGACGGCCGTTGGGCGCGGATGGCAAGCCGATTTCGCGGGTGCGCTGGTGGTATCAACGCTGGATGGATCCGCAGCAGGCCTGACGTTTCAGGGTGTATTGACTGGCCCTTTCGCGAGCAAGCCCGCTTACCCATTGGAATGCGATCAAATGTGGGAGCGGGCTTGCTCGCGAAGAGGCCGGCACATCCAACGCAACAATCAGGGAATCAGCATCTGCATCTGCCCCGGCATGACGATCTTGATCACCCCCGCCCAAGTGCACATCAACGTACTGTTGGCATCGATCGCTGGCATCCCGCCGAGCAGCAAGGTCGGCGCGCCGCCGGGAATCCATGGCGACGCGGTTGCCGGAATGCACGGCATCGGTGTCAGCACGCCCAGCGCAGCAGCGGTGGCGGCCGCCACCGTCGGATTGGCCATGCTCATGCACACCCCGAACGGCAGGATGTTGACCAGCGGAATGTAATCCATGATGTTCGCCGCCGGCATCCCGCCGGTCAGCGTGCGATTGACCGGCAACACGTTGAGCGCCGACGGTGCGGCGCCGAAGCTGCATTGCAAAGTGGCAGTGGCACAGACTTGTGGACAGCCCATTTCCCGACTCCTTGTTGGACACGGCATACCCGCTAAACCTTAGTCTGCTACGGCCCGCCCTGCACATTCCCAAAGGTGATTGTCCGGCAACACGCTAACCTATAAGACCGACCCGCGCTTGTGACCGACCGAGCGCCCCATTAGATTAGCCAATGATGTCTGGCCTCCAAAATAAGCAGAAGGGATAAGCATGGCGCTTACTGACCAGTCCACCCGTATCCGCTCTGGCGAAGAACTCGATGCCAGCCTGATCGATCCATACCTCAAGGCACACATTCCGGGCCTGCGCGGCTTGCCTGCGATCAGCCAGTTTCCCGGCGGCGCGTCAAACCTGACTTACCTGCTCGAATACCCCGAGCAGGAGTTCGTGTTGCGCCGGCCGCCGTTCGGTCACAAGGCCAAATCCGCCCACGACATGGGCCGCGAATTCCGCATCCTCAATCAATTGCGCGACGGTTTTCCGTATTGCCCGAAAGCCTACGTGCACTGCACCGACGAATCGGTGATTGGCGCTGAGTTCTATGTGATGGAACGGGTCAACGGGATCATCCTGCGCTCGGAACTGCCGCCGGAACTGGGTCTGGATTCAGCGAAAACCGAGGCGCTGTGCAAGAGCTTCATCGACCGTTTCGTCGAACTGCACCGTGTCGATTACAAGGCCTGTGGTCTCGGTGATCTGGGCAAGCCTGAAGGTTACGTTGCCCGCCAGATCAAAGGCTGGAGCGAGCGCTACGAAAAAGCCTTGACCCCGGACGCACCGCACTGGGAAGCGGTCAAAGCCTGGCTCAACGACAAGATGCCAGCCGACCACCCGACGTCGAGCATCGTCCACAACGACTACCGTTTCGACAACGTGATCCTCGACCCGAACAACCCGATGCAGATCATCGGCGTACTCGACTGGGAACTGACCACCCTCGGCGATCCGCTGATGGACCTGGGCAACACCCTCGCCTACTGGATCGAGGCGGGCGATCCGGCGCCGGTGCAACTGATGCGCCGCCAGCCGAGCCACGCCCCGGGCATGCTGACCCGCCGCGAGTTCGTCGATTACTACGCCGAACGCTCGGGCATCCAGATCGACAACTTCGACTTCTACTACACCTACGGCCTGTTCCGTCTGGCCGGGATCGTGCAGCAGATCTACTACCGCTTCTACCATGGCCAGACCCAGGACAAACGCTTCGCGCAGTTCATTCACATGAACAAACTGCTGGAGCAGATGAGCTTGCAGGTCATTTCGAAATCGAGCCTCTGACGGCCCACACCCAGGAACCCTTATGTCCAAGACTCAGTTGTTCGACCTCGACGGCAAGATCGCTTTCGTCTCCGGCGCCAGCCGTGGCATCGGTGAAGCCATCGCCAAACTGCTCGCCCAACAAGGCGCGCACGTCATCGTTTCCAGTCGCAAACTCGACGGCTGCCAGCACGTCGCCGACGCCATCATCGCTGACGGCGGCAAAGCCACCGCGGTGGCCTGCCACATCGGTGAAATGGAACAGATCAGCCAAGTGTTCGCCGGGATCAAGGAACAGTTCGGCCGCCTGGACATTCTGGTGAACAATGCCGCCACCAACCCGCAGTTCTGCAACGTGCTGGACACCGATCTGGGCGCGTTCCAGAAGACCGTCGACGTGAACATCCGTGGCTACTTTTTCATGTCCGTGGAAGCGGGCAAGCTGATGCGCGAAAACGGTGGTGGCAGCATCATCAACGTCGCCTCGATCAACGGCATCTCGCCGGGGATCTTTCAGGGCATCTACTCGGTGACCAAAGCGGCGGTGATCAACATGACCAAGGTCTTCGCCAAGGAATGCGCGCAATTCGGCATCCGCTGCAACGCCCTGCTGCCGGGCCTTACCGACACCAAGTTCGCCTCGGCGCTGGTGAAGAACGACGCGATTCTGAAACAGGCGCTGACGCAGATCCCGCTCAAGCGTGTGGCCGATCCGAGTGAAATGGCCGGTGCGGTGCTGTACCTGGCCAGTGATGCGTCGAGCTACACCACAGGCGTCTCACTGAACGTGGACGGCGGGTTCCTGTCCTGATCCTGGCGGTCAATCAATAACCCTGTGGAGGTGAGCGTGCTCGCGTCCACAGGGCATGTGTACCAGGCCAAGACCCTTGGCACTTGCCAACCGAAACTCAACACCGTCCCGCCCACCTCGTCAGCCTCCAGCACAATCAGCTCAGACAGAGACTATTGCCCTGCGCACGCTATTGGGTGATGCAACGGGTAGTGGTGATGTGACGAGTCACTTGCCCGTCGGCATACACATCGCCGGCTACCTCGGTATTCTCGAGGACCTGGCAGGTGCGTTCCGGCGGCGCAGGTGGCATTACCGGTGGCGGTGGCGGCGCACTGGCACAACCGGCCAACAGCGCCACAGAAAAAACCAACGACAACGGCGAACACACGCGTTTCCCAAGATTGTTCATAGGACGACCCGCGAAAAGAGAGACAAACTCCCGCGACCAAACCGACCACGGAAGACCTGACCACTCATTCTTTATAGCCGAGCCCCTCGCAAGCGCCAGTAAAACGGCCAGATCAGGGAAGACTGGCTGTCGATTTTGCGTTGTGCTCCCGGCGCAGGTTGCCTGCACAAGCCGCTGGCCAGTCTGGCCGCTTTCGCGAGCAAGCCCATTCCCACAGGGATCGCGGGCATCCGACAGAAATGGGTCGGCGACCACGGCTGCTATTGGTGCGCCCCGAAACGAAGGAACTCAGAGCCCCAGCAAGCAACCTGCCCACACCATAATCTACGCCAGATCAGGATCCCGCGAAGTCCCCAAAGAGTTGCTCTGCAACTCATAACGCAATTCATCAATCAACACATCGACAGACCCGGACGTGCGCAAAGCATCGAGTTTCAAACCACCGATCACCAAATCCACCTGCCCGGAAACCGGGTCAAACAGCTTCACCGTCAGCGAATGATCACCATCCACCGAACACTCACAAGCCAGCGGCGAAAAACTGTGCTCAAGCCGCGCGCGCAACTGCGCAAGATTCATCATTGGAGCTATTCCTTGAACTGTCTCACTGGGACACGATCCCAAGCCAAAAAAGGCTCGTATCGCACCCCGCCAGACTAAGAACAGCCTCGTCACAGCAACACACGAATTTGCACCTGTCGCACTAGTGCATTTGCACCCTATCGCTGGCCTTTGCTGCGCCAATCGCCCGAAAACAAGCCACGCTCGCGCGCCCAGACAATTGCTTCACTGCGGCTGTGCACATCCAGTTTGGAATACACCGTCGCCACATGATTACGCACCGTGTTCGGTGCCAGTTTCAGCCGCGCCGCGATCTCCTTGTCCGCCAGCCCCTCGCAGATCAACCCCAGCACATCGCGCTCACGAGCGGTCAGATCGGTGAACGACACACTCGGCAATTGCGGCGAGTTGACCTTCTTCACATTGGCCAGTTTTTCGATCAGCGTGCGACTGAACCACGAAGCGTCCTTCATCACCTCTTCAATCGCCGCCACCAGTTCAAGCTCGGTACGCTTGCGCTCGGAGATGTCCATCAGCACCAGCAGGTAGCACGGTATGCCCTGAATATTGACCGTGTCGGCGGACAGCGTGCATTCAAGCAAATCTGCATCCTGCTTGCGCACGCTTACGTCGACCCGATCAACCCGGCCGTTTTTCTCCAGTGCCACCAGCAACCGTTCGCGCTCTTCGGCGTCGTTGATAACGTTCAGTTGCGTCACGGTTTTGCCCACGACGTCTTCGCCGGCATAGGCCAGGGTTTCGAGGAACGCTTGATTGACGTCGATGACCCGTTGCTCGTCGGCGCTGCAGATCAGAATCGGCACCGGGGTCAGGCGAAAAGCCTTGGCAAACCGCTCTTCACTCTGGCGCAGCGCCACTTCAGCCTGGCGCCGCGACTCCATGTCGACAAAGGAAAACAACATGCACGGCTCGTCATTAAGCACCAGCGGTTGTCCGGCAACGATCACTTGCTTGGTGGTGCCATCGGGCAATCGCAGTTCAGCCTGCATCTGCGGAATAGTCGCCACATCGCGCAGGCGCTGGATGGCCAGGTCTTTATCATCGGCCTGCTCAAGGATGTCGATTTCATAGGCCGAGGTGCCAATCACTTGGTCGCGGGTGTAGCCAGTCATCTCCAGGAACCCCGGATTGACCTTGATATACCGCAAATCGCTGAGACGGCAGATCACCGCCGGTGCCGGATTGGCATTGAAGGTCTTTTCGAAGCGCTGCTCAGCATTGGCCCAATCAGTAACGTCACTCATGATCAGCACCAGCGACTCGGGCTGGCCATCACGGTCGGTCAGCACCATGCTGCGCACGCTGTGAACCCAGATGCGCTCGGGGTCATCCACAGCGAACACCTCGATCAACACGTCGCTGAAGACTTCGCAACGCGCGGCACGGCTAATGGGATAGTGCTCGGGCGGCACCGGGTGATTGTTGCGATAACGCAGGCTGAAGCGCTTGGCGTACTCATCGGCGTTCGTGCCCAGCTCACCGATCCGGTTGACGCCGTGCATGGCCAACGCCGCTTCATTAGCCCAGAGGATGCTCTGATCAAGCTCAAGCAGAATCACCCCGTCGGACAACCCGGCGATGATCTGTTGCAACTGACGACGATTGGTTTCGCGGGTCAGGACTTCCTGGCTCATTGGATCTCCACAAGTGATACGACCATGTGAAGATTACGACCGCAGCGGCGCGTGATCGTGCGAAGCACCTGCAAGGGTCCGTCATAAGACTTGATGCTGATTTATCCGGCCTCCTCGCGGGCTGGCCCGCTCTCACAGGGATCAGTGTTCCACCCACTCACGCAACGTATCGAGAAACAGCTTGAGCATCGGCGAAGCATCGTCCGCCCGATAGGTGGCGTACAGCGGCACTTCCGGCAGCGGTGGCGTCAGCGGTGGCGTCAGCGCCTTGAACACCAACCCCGCCGCTGTCAGCTCAACGCGGTGATGACTGCGTTCGAACAGCGGCGTGCCGAGTTCTTCTTCCAGCAGGCGAATCTGCTGGCTCAGAGGCGGCTGACAGATATGCAACCGCTCAGCGGCACGACCGAAATGCAGTTCATCGGCCAGCCGCTGTTCGTGCGTGAAGGTGGCGGCAGCAACCTGGCGGATGCCGGGCAGTTGTTTGCCAGTGTGTTGTCGGACGGTCTGGCGCAGATTGCGGCGCATTACAACCTCTATGCGGTTTGGCCGCATGGGCAGGCTGAACGGGTGGCGCCAGTGGTTGAAGTGATCAAGCAGTTGGCCTTGCACACCCCGTCATGACGCTATCGCTGGCAGATCAGCTTCCACAGTTTGAGCGCTGGACTCAGGAAAAAAACCGGCGGGAGTCTTGGGGGCCGCCGCCGGGGAGGTAACCTAAATGCCGAAGCGGTCGCGTAGCGAGTAGTAGACGGCACCGAGGGCGGTCAATGGGGCGGAGAAGGTACGGCCGCCGAGCATGGGCATGTGTGGCAGGGAGGCGAAGGCGTTGAAGCGTTCGGCGTCGCCGCGGATCATCTCCGAAATCAGTTTGCCGGCCAGGTGCGAGCAGGTGACGCCGTGGCCGCTGTAGCCTTGCATGTAGTAGGCGTTTTTCTCGATGCGGCCGAATTGCGGCATGCGTGACATGGTCAGCAAGAAGTTGCCGGTCCAGCGGTAGTCGATTTTCACATCCTTGAGTTGTGGGAAGGTCTTGAGGATCTTCGGGCGGATCAGTTGTTCGATGTCGTCCGGTTCCCGCGCGCCGTAGACCACGCCGCCGCCGTACAGCAGACGGTTATCGGCCGTCAGGCGGTAGTAATCCAGCAGATAGTTGCAGTCTTCGACGCAGTAGTTGTTGGTGATCAGGCTGCGCGCCTGCTTCTCGGTCAACGGTTCGGTGACGACGATCTGCGAGCCGCACGGCATGCTTTTCGCGGTCACGCGGTTGTCGAGGCCTTGCGGCAGGTAGGCGTTGCCGGCGATCAACAGGTACTTGGCGCGTACCAGGCCTTTGGCGGTGCGCACGACGTTGGGCTCGCCGTAGGTGATCTCCACGGCGGCCGATTGCTCGTAGATCTTGCCGCCCAGGCGCGTGATTGCAGCGGCCTCACCGAGGGCCAGGTTCAGCGGGTGAACATGGCCGCCCTGCATGTCCAGCAGACCACCGACGTAGGCGTCGGAGCCGACTTCGCGACGAATGTCCGCCGCGTCGAGCATCTTCAGATTGCGATTGCCGTAGCGTTCCCAGTTGCGCTTCTGCTCGGCCAAACCGTTGAGCTGCTTCTTGTTCATCGCCGCGAAAATGCCGCCCGGGCGGTAGTCGCACTGGATGTCGTAGTCCTTGATGCGCGAACGGATGATGTCGGCGCCTTCGAAGATCATGCTGCCGAGGATTTCTGCGGTCTTGTCGCCGTAGCGCTCTTCGATCACGTCGACGTCGCGGCTGTAGGAATTGACCAGTTGACCGCCATTGCGGCCGCTGGCGCCGTAGCCGACTTTCGCCGCTTCCAGCACCGTCACTTTATAGCCGGCTTCGGTCAGGAACAGCGCCGAGGACAAACCGGTGTAACCGGCGCCGATGATGCAGACGTCGCAGTCCACCGCTTCTTCCAGCATCGGAAAGTCGATGACTTCGTTACGGGTGGCGGCGTAGTAGCTGTTTACGTGTTGTTGTTTCATACGTTTCTCCGATGGCCGCAGAACACCTGCGACCGTCGCTGTAAAAGAATTAGAGCTTGATCCAGGTCGCTTTCAGCTCGGTGTACTTGTCGAACGCATGCAGCGACTTGTCGCGACCGTTGCCCGACTGTTTAAAGCCACCGAACGGCGCGGTCATGTCGCCGCCGTCGTACTGGTTGACCCACACACTGCCGGCGCGCAGGCCACGAGCGAAGGTGTGCGCCTTGCTCAGGTTGCTGGTCCAGACTCCGGCGGCGAGGCCGAAGATGCTGTCGTTGGCGATGTGCAGTGCTTCTTCCACAGTGTCGAAGGTGATCAGCGACAGCACCGGGCCAAAAATCTCTTCCTGGGCGATGGTCATGGCGTTGGTTACGCCGTCGAAAAGCGCCGGTTGCACGTAGAGGCCACCGGTTTCTTCGAGGGTGCGTTGGCCGCCAGCGATCAGTTCGGCGCCCTGCTCGCGACCGATGCTGATGTAGCGCAGCACGTTGTCGAGTTGACGCTGATCAACCACGGCGCCGACGGTGGTGGCCGGGTCGAGGGAGTGACCGGGTTTCCACGCTTGCAGCGCTTCCACCAGCAGGGGGATGAATTGCTCGCGGATCGAACGCTCGACCAGCAGACGCGAACCGGCGGTGCACACTTCGCCCTGGTTGAAGGCGATGGCGCCGGCGGCGGCCTGGGCTGCTGCGCGCAAGTCCGGGGCGTCAGCAAACACCACGTTCGGGCTCTTGCCCCCGGCCTCGAGCCAAACGCGTTTCATGTTGCTTTGGCCGGCATAAATCATCAGTTGCTTGGCAATCGCCGTGGAGCCAGTAAAGGCCAGCACGTCGACGTCCATGTGCAACGCCAGCGCTTTGCCGACGGTGTGACCAAAGCCCGGCAGGACGTTGAACACGCCTTTTGGAATGCCGGCATCCAGCGCCAGTTGCGCGATGCGGATGGCGGTCAGTGGCGACTTTTCCGAAGGCTTGAGAATGAACGAATTACCGGCGGCCAGCGCTGGAGCGAACTTCCAGCTGGCCATGATCAGCGGGAAGTTCCAAGGCACGATGGCGGCAACCACGCCCGAAGGTTCGCGGGTCACCAGACCGAGTTGGTCGTGCGGCGTGGCGGCGACTTCGTCGTAGATTTTGTCGATGGCTTCGGCGCTCCAGCGGATCGCGTTGGCGGTCGCCGGGATGTCGATGCTCATGGAGTCGCTGATCGGTTTGCCCATGTCCAGGGTTTCAAGCAGCGCCAGTTCTTCCTGGTGTTGCAGGATCAGATCGGCGAAGCGGATCAGGATGCGCTTGCGCTCGGCCGGGGCTTTTTTCGCCCACACGCCGGATTCGAAAGACTGGCGAGCGACTTCAACAGCGAGGTTGGCGTCGGCTTCGTCGGTACTGGCCACGCAGGCGAGGAAACGGCCGTCGACGGGGCTCAGGCATTCAAAGGTGTCGCCGCTGATCGCCGGGCGGTATTCGCCGTTGATGAACGCGCGGGATTCGAGGGTCAGGGACTGGAAGCGTTGTTCCCAGTCGTTGCGGGTTGTAGTCATTGTTGTGGCTCGACAAGGGGGGATTGGGGTGATGGCAGGCGATCGCCCACTCATCAAAACCTGGTAACCGTATCCCCTGTGGGAGCGGGCTTGCTCGCGAAAGCACCATGCCAGACAAAATGATTTTGAATGACACACCGCATTCGCGAGCAATCCAGCTCCCACATTGGGTCGGTGTTGGTCTGCAAATCAGACCGTATGCAGGTACCAGTTGTACTCAAGGTCAGAGATCGAGTTTTCGAACTCGGCCAGCTCGCTTTCCTTGCACGCGACAAACACGTCGATGTACAGCGGGTCGATGTAGCGGGCCATGACTTCGCTGTCGTCCAGCTCGCGCAGTGCGTCGCGCAGGTTGTTCGGCAGGCTCTGCTCGTTCTGCTCGTAGCTGTTGCCTTCCACCGGCGCACCCGGTTCGATCTGGTTGGTCAGGCCGTGGTGGATACCGGCCAGCACCGACGCCATCAGCAGGTACGGGTTGGCGTCGGCACCGGCCACGCGGTGTTCGATGCGCACGGCGTCGGCCGAACCGGTCGGCACACGGACCGCCACGGTGCGGTTGTCGATGCCCCAGCTCGGCGAGTTCGGCACGTAGAACTGTGCGCCGAAGCGGCGGTACGAGTTGACGTTCGGGCAGAGGAACGCCATTTGCGCAGGCAGGGTCTCCAGCACACCGCCGATTGCGTGTCGCAGCGCGGCGTTCTGCTCGGGATCCTCGCTGGCGAAAATGTTGTTGCCTTCTTTGTCCAGAATCGAAATGTGTACGTGCAGACCGTTGCCCGCCTGGCCTGGATACGGCTTGGCCATAAAGGTGGTGTCCATCTCGTGGTCGTAGGCGATGTTTTTCACCAGACGCTTGAGCAGGACGGCGTAGTCGCACGCCTTGATCGGGTCGCAAACGTGATGCAGGTTGACTTCGAACTGCGCCGGGGCGCTTTCCTTGACGATGGCGTCAGCGGGGATGCCCTGCTCTTTCGCGCCTTCGAGGATGTCTTGCAGGCAGTCGACGTACTCGTCGAGGTCGTCGATCAGGTAGACCTGAGTCGACACCGGACGCTTGCCGGACACCGGCGAACGTGGCGACTGCGGACGGCCGTTCACGTTGTCCTGGTCGATCAGATAGAACTCCAGTTCGAACGCCGCGCAAAGGGTCAGGCCCATTTCATCGAACTTGCGCACCACGTTGGCCAACACTTCACGCGGGTCAGCGAAAAACGGCTGGCCTTCGATCTCGTGCATGGTCATCAACAATTGTGCGGTGGGGCGCTTCTGCCACGGCTCGATGCTCAGGGTGCCAGGGATCGGGTAGCAGATGCGGTCAGCGTCGCCGATGTCCAGCCCCAGGCCAGTGCTTTCGACCGTGGAGCCATTGATGTCGAGGGCGAAAAGCGAGGCCGGCAGGTTGATGCCTTTCTCGTAAACCTTATGAAGACTGGTGCGTTCGATGCGCTTGCCGCGCACCACACCGTTCATATCCGCAATCAGAAGGTCGACGTACAAAACCTCAGGATGTTTCTTAAGGAATGCGTTTGCTTCGTTGAGTTGAACGGCACGCAGAGGGACCGACATGATGCACCTATTTAGCTGTTAATTATTATGTTCACTGCTGTTTCGCCGAGCCAGTCAATCCGAAAGACAAAGTGAAGTCAATAGCGAACACCTGACCGCCCAGTCTTTATTTTTAGGGCTTTTTTTAACACTTTCATGCCAGCGCAGGCGCCAGACACCCGGAAACCGTGAAAGATGGATGAACGGCGTTTAGAATTTTTTACATGGCAGTTGTTAATTAAAATCAACGAGGCTAAGCTCCGGAAAAGCTCGTTCAAGTGTCAAACTTCGAGGTGAATAAAAATGGCATTCAAGCCATTGATCGGCGTTACTGCGTGCGTCAAACAGATTGGCCTGCACCCCTATCACATCAGCGGCGACAAGTACGTTCGCGCTGTCAGCGTTGCGGCGCTGGGGCTGCCGGTGGTCATTCCTTCCCTTGGCAACCTGACTGAAATCGATGACCTGCTCGGTCAACTCGACGGTCTGTTGCTGACCGGCTCGCCCTCCAATGTGGAACCTTTCCACTATCAAGGCCCGGCCAGCGTCCCCGGCACGGATCACGATCCGGCGCGAGACGCCACCACCCTCCCTTTATTGCGTGCCGCCATTGCGGCGGGCGTTCCGGTGCTGGGCATTTGCCGTGGTTTCCAGGAAATGAACGTCGCGTTCGGCGGCAGCCTGCATCAGAAGGTGCATGAGTTGCCGGGCATGCTCGATCACCGCGAAGCCGACAGCCCGGATGTGGCCGTGCAATACGCACCGGCCCATGCCGTCACCGTGCTTGGTGGCGGCGTGTTCGAAGCGCTGGGGTTGCCGGACGAGTTCCATGTCAACTCGATTCACAGTCAGGGCATCGACCGCCTCGCTCCCGGCCTGCGCGCCGAAGCGGTGGCGCCGGATGGCCTGATCGAGGCGATCTCGGTGGAGCACAGCCCGACCTTTGCCCTCGGTGTGCAATGGCACCCGGAATGGCAGGTACTCGATAACCCGAACTACCTGAGGATTTTCCAGGCGTTCGGCCAGGCTTGCCGGCAACGGGCGACGCGACGCAACCAACGCTGACCCAACCCGGGATTTCATCACTGTTTACTGCCCCCACGGGTCGGCGGCTGCGCGTTTGTGCATCCGTCATCCGTGAAAACGACAAACCGTAATAACAACAAGTACGACCCAGGCAGCCAGGACGGCGGCGCCGACCAAGCCGGATCGGTAAGAGCAGTGCCCGTCAGGACAACGCAAAACCCTGTGGGAGCGGGCTTGCTCGCCAAAGCGGTGTGTCAGGCAACAACGATGTCGATTGACACGACGTATTCGCGAGCAAGCCCGCTCCCACAGGGGGATGTGATCCGACAGGCAATGCGCTGACCGCTCTGCAATCCACTTTTAAGCCAGGCCACATTGGCCCGGCGAACGAAACCTGTTGGGAGTTTCACATGGCAAACGCCTCCAGCACTTACAGGAAGGCTCTTGAAGGTCATCAGCAACCGAAAAAGGTTCTGGTGAAAGTCGATCGCGTGACCAAGAAGTTCGACGAAACCACCGCCGTGGACGATGTGTCACTGGAGATCCATCAGGGCGAAATTTTCGCCCTGCTCGGTGGCTCCGGTTCGGGCAAATCGACCCTGCTGCGCATGCTGGCCGGTTTCGAGCGCCCGACTGAAGGGCGAATCTTGCTCGACGGCGTGGACATCACCGACATGCCGCCCTACGAGCGGCCGATCAACATGATGTTCCAGTCCTACGCGCTGTTTCCGCACATGACCGTGGCGCAGAACATTGCCTTCGGCCTCAAGCAGGACCGTTTGCCCACCAGCGAAATCGACGCCCGCGTCGAAGAGATGCTGCGCCTGGTGCACATGACCCAATACGCCAAGCGCAAACCCCATCAGTTGTCCGGCGGCCAGCGTCAGCGCGTCGCCCTCGCCCGCTCGCTGGCCAAACGTCCGAAGCTATTGCTGCTCGACGAACCGATGGGCGCACTGGATAAGAAGCTGCGTTCGCAGATGCAGCTGGAACTGGTGCAAATCATCGAACGCGTCGGCGTAACGTGCGTGATGGTGACGCACGACCAGGAAGAAGCCATGACCATGGCCGAACGCATCGCGATCATGCACCTGGGCTGGATCGCGCAGATTGGTAGCCCGATCGACATCTATGAAGCCCCGGTCAGCCGCATGGTGTGCGAATTCATCGGCAACGTGAACGCTTTCGACGGCACCGTGGTGGAAGACCTGGAAGGTCACGCGATCATTCACAGCCCGGACTTGCAGCAGAAGATCTACGTCGGCCACGGCGTCAGCACCTCCGTACAGGACAAGTCGATCACCTACGCGATCCGTCCGGAAAAAATGCTCGTCAGCACCACCCAACCGGAGTTCCGCTACAACTGGTCCGAAGGCAAAGTGCATGACATCGCCTACCTCGGCGGCCACTCGGTGTTCTACGTGGAATTGCCCGGCGGCAAGATCGTTCAGTCGTTCATGGCCAACGCCGAACGTCGTGGCGCACGGCCGACCTGGGACGACAAGGTCTACGTCTGGTGGGAAGACGACAGCGGCGTGGTACTGCGCTCATGAAAACTTTCAATCAGCAATTCCTGCGCCTGGTGCCCAGCGGGCGAAAACTGGTGATCGGCATTCCGTTCATCTGGCTGTTCCTGTTCTTCATGCTGCCGTTCTTTCTGGTGATGAAGATCAGCTTCTCGGAAGCAGCCCTGGCCATTCCGCCCTACTCGGAGATCTACACCTACGCCGAGCAGAAATTCCAACTGTTGCTGAACATCGGCAACTACACCCTGTTGGGTGAAGACGACCTTTATCTGTCGGCCTACCTCGGCTCGCTGAAGGTCGCGGCACTGAGCACGCTGATGTGCCTGGGGATCGGCTTCCCGATGGCTTACGCGATCACCAAGGCGAGCAAGGAAGCGCAAAACGTCTTGCTGCTGCTGATCATGATGCCGACCTGGACGGCGATCCTGATCCGCGTGTATGCGTGGATGGGCATTCTCAGCAACAACGGTTTGCTCAACGCGTTTCTGATGTGGACGGGGCTCACCGATCACCCGATCGAAATCCTCAACACCAACACGGCCGTGTATATCGGTGTGGTTTACGCCTATCTGCCGTTCATGGTGTTGCCGTTGTACGCCAACCTCGTCAAACACGACGGCAGCCTGCTGGAAGCCGCGTCAGACCTGGGCTCGAGCAACTTCAACAACTTCTGGAAAATCACCGTGCCGCTGGCCAAGAACGGCATCATCGCCGGTTGCATGCTGGTATTCATTCCGGTGGTCGGTGAGTTCGTGATTCCAGAACTGCTCGGTGGCCC
The DNA here is from genome assembly GCF_044743485.1 of Pseudomonas sp. NPDC087614. Taxonomy (NCBI): domain Bacteria; kingdom Pseudomonadati; phylum Pseudomonadota; class Gammaproteobacteria; order Pseudomonadales; family Pseudomonadaceae; genus Pseudomonas; species Pseudomonas sp. NPDC087614. Next base: position 41,325 of record NZ_JBIUWN010000015.1, read on the forward strand.
GGAGACGCTGATGATCGGCCGCGTGTTGTGGCAAGAGTTCTTCAACAACCGCGACTGGCCGGTGGCGTCCGCCCTGGCAGTGGTGATGCTGTTGATCCTGATTGTGCCGATTCTGCTGTTCAACCGCAGCCAGGCCAAAGAGATGGAGGCACGGGGATGAAACGCTTCGGTTTTGCAAAGTTCATGCTGATCTTCGGCCTGATGTTCATCTATCTGCCGATGCTGATTCTGGTGATCTATTCGTTCAACGCCTCGAAACTGGTGACGGTGTGGGGCGGTTGGTCGGTGAAGTGGTACGTCGGCCTGCTCGACAACACACAACTGATGGGCTCGGTGCTGCGCTCGCTGGAAATCGCCTGCTACACCGCGATTGCCGCTGTTGCCCTCGGCACCCTGGCCGCGTTTGTGCTGACGCGGGTCACACGCTTCAAGGGGCGCACACTGTTTGGTGGTTTGGTCACCGCGCCGTTGGTGATGCCCGAAGTGATTACCGGTCTGTCGTTGTTGCTGCTGTTCGTGGCGATGGCGCAGTTGATCGGTTGGCCGCAGGAACGTGGCATCGTCACCATCTGGATCGCCCACACCACGTTTTGTGCAGCCTATGTGGCGGTGGTCGTTTCCGCCCGACTGCGTGAACTGGATCTGTCGATTGAAGAAGCGGCAATGGATCTGGGGGCAAAACCCTTCAAGGTGTTTTTCCTGATCACCATTCCGATGATTGCGCCGTCGCTGGCGGCGGGCGGGATGATGTCGTTTGCCTTGTCGCTGGATGACCTGGTGTTGGCAAGCTTCGTGTCGGGTCCGGGTTCTACCACCCTGCCGATGGAAGTGTTCTCGGCGGTGCGTCTGGGCGTGAAGCCTGAGATCAACGCCGTGGCCAGCCTGATTCTGCTGGCGGTGTCGATCGTGACCTTCCTGGTCTGGTATTTCGGCCGCAAGGCAGAAGCCAACCGCAAACGTGCGATTCAGGAAGCGATGGATCAGACCGCCAATGAGTCGTGGCAACAACCGCAACGCACCGCTGCCAGCGCTTGATAACGGATGTTGTGGCGACGGGGCTTGCCCCCTCGCCACAGATTTACCGCGTTGAGTTTTTGAACAAGAACAATGGAGTTGTACCGATGAAAATGTTTGGCAGGACTCTGCTGACACTGTCCTTAATGGGCGCAATGGCCATGGGCGCCCAGGCCAACGACAAGGTGCTGCGTGTTTACAACTGGTCCGATTACATCGCGCCGGACACCGTCAAGAAGTTTGAAGACGAGACCGGCATCCGCGTGACCTACGACGTCTTCGACAGCAACGAAACCCTTGAGGCGCGTTTGCTGGCGGGCAAATCCGGTTACGACATCGTCGTGCCGTCCAACAGTTTCCTGGCCAAGCAGATCAAGGCCGGCGTGTATCAAACGCTGGACAAATCGAAGCTGCCGAACTGGAAGAATCTCAACCCGGTGCTGCTGAAAAACGCCTCCGCCAGTGATCCGGACAACGCTCACGCATTCCCGTACATGTGGGGCTCGATCGGTATCGGGTTCAATCCGGCCAAGGTCAAGGAAGTGCTCGGCGCCAACGCCCCGACCGATTCCTGGGACTTGCTGTTCAAGCCCCAAAACGCCGAGAAGCTCAAGGCGTGTGGCATCAGCTTCCTCGACTCGCCGACCGAAATGCTCCCGGCCTCCCTGCACTACCTGGGCTATCCGGTGAACGACAAGGACAAGTCGCACATCCTCGAAGCCGAAGCGCTGTTCATGAAGATCCGCCCGTACGTGGCGTACTTCCACTCTTCGAAGTACATCTCCGATTTGGCCAACGGCAACATCTGCGTGGCCGTCGGTTATTCCGGTGACGTGCTGCAGGCCAAGGCCCGGGCGGCGGAATCGGGCAACAACGTGAAGATCGACTACAGCATCCCCAAGGAAGGCGCCGGCAGCTTCTACGACATGGTCGCGATCCCGCGTGATGCGGCGAACGTCGACAACGCGTACCTGTTCATGAATTTCCTGATGCGTGCTGACATCATCGCCGAAGTCACCAACAACATCGGCTACAGCAACGCCAACTCGGCGGCGACGCCACTGGTGGATGAAGCGATCCGCAACGATCCGGGCTCGTATCCGTCGCAAGCGGTGATGGCGACGTTGTATGCGGTGCCGGATCAGCCGATTGCCACCCAACGGATCATGACCCGCGGCTGGACGCGGGTGAAACTCGGCCAGTAACCGCCCCCCCCCTGTGGGAGCGGGCTTGCTCGCGAAAGCGTAGTCTCAGGCACCTGTGAATTGGCTGACCTGACGCCTTCGTGAGCAAGCCCATTCCCACAGGGGATAGGTGGCGGTTTGAAGATTTATGATTTCCCGTTCACGCAGCGCCTTACCACCGCTGCCCCCACATGAACGGCCTCACCTGGCTCCCTCGGCTCAGGTGAATTTCAGGCGCCCTCGGGCGCCTTTTTTTGTCGCTCAGGTCAGCGGCCAATCCTGCAAAACGCGGTAGCGCCCCTTGTGCGATTCAAACAGGGCAAAGCGCTCGGCACGCAGGCAGAACTCCGGCGGTGTGGCGGCTTCCGGCTCGGGCGCACGGTAATCACGGGCCAGCGTCAGATGCGGGCGAAACGCGTGTGACGGCGCCTCAAAACCAAACGGCAACATGGCCTGCTCAAGCGCATAGACCAAACGCAATAACGCCTGCGGTGCCTGCTCGGGCGCCAACGACAGCACCCCGGCGCGATGCCAGACCTGCAAGCGATCCAGCGAAATCCGCACAGCCCCTCCCGGCGTGCGTACCTTACTGGCGGCTTCGCAGACTTCGCCGATCTGCGCCAATGGCACGGCACCGAGAAACAATAACGTCAGGTGAAAATTGTCGGCGGGCACGGGTTTGCCGGCCCTCAAGCCCAACTCCCCACGCCACTGGGCAATCGCCTTGCGCTGCGCCAGTGGACAGTCCAGGGCAAAGAACAGCCGCTTGGACGGCAGATCCCCGTGTTTTTCATCCGTCATGGCCTGGCTCCTTATAGGGTTGTGATTGCCGATTCTACCTGCCCCTTTCTGACGACTCGCCACACAAGTCTATAGTTCAAGGATTGCCATCAACCGGAGGCCGCCATGCGCGAGATCCTCAGCAAAGAGCCGTGGTGGGCCAGGCCACCGAGTCCCGGGCAGGACGAAGCCGAGCTCGAATGGGGCTGGCTGGTGCATTACAGCGAAGGTGAGCCGCGCTTCGAGTTTGTCCGAGAGCGGCCAACGGATGAGCAGATTCGTCATCGCAAAGGCTGTCGGATTACTCCATCGGCAGAGTGAAATACAACACCTGTGGGAGCGGGCTTGCTCGCGAAAGTGGTGTGTCAGGCAACATTATTTTTGAATGACACACCGCGTTCGCGAGCAAGCCCGCTCCCACAAAGGGACTTGCGTGAGTTTCAAGGTTCGATGAGGTATTTGAACCCGGCGAAGATCATTCGCTGCCCGTCGAACGGCATCGGGTTGACGTCCGGTTGCATGCGCGGGTCGTCCATCATTTTCGCCATGCCCGCATCGCGGGTGGCCTTGTCCGGCCAGATCAGCCAGCCGGAGGCCACGGTTTCATCTTCCTTGAGTTTCACCGCCATCGGGAACGACGTGATCTTGCCGTCCGGCACGTCATCACCCCAGCATTCGACGACGCTCAGGGCGCCGTACTCCTTGAACAGTTTCGCTGCGATGACACAGTGTTTTTTGTATTGCTCGCGATTGGCGGTCGGCACGGGTGCGACAAAGATATCGATGTAGGCCATGGTCATTCTCCTTGCAGGTTGGGTTCGATCTGCTGATTGGTCGATGGTGGCGGCTGCCATTCGACACGGTTCGCCCCAAACCCGACCAACGGCTCTTCACCTGCGCCCAGATTGCGCTCGATCTGCCCGGCCATGTGCAGCGTGCCGGCCATGACACCGGTGGTCGGGTTTTGCACCAGCTTCGACCAGGCCTTGTCGAAGGTGTTACCCAGACTGCTGCGGATCAGCGCCTCACTGTCGGGGCGGTCGTTGGCCTGGATGATTGCGCGAATACCCGCCACGCCCACCGAAATCATCGCCCCGGCCAGCTTGCCGGCTGCAGCGGCCACTGCGCTGGCGGCGCCGCGCGGGGCCATTTGCGCCTCCATCCGCTGGCTGGCGCGTTTGGCCACCGGGGCCATACCGGCGTCGGTCGAGGCAATGCCTTTCGAACCACCGTCGGTGTGGATTTTGTCGATCAGCGCCGCGTAGGCCGGCAGCGTGTTCAACGGTTCGCTGCTGATGACCTGATACAGCGACGCATCCCGCGCCGGCGGCGGGCCGAGGGCGATCGCCGCAATCCTCTGCAAATGTCCATTGAGCTGAGCCATCGGCACGCCATGCCGCTGAGCGATGAGCGGCATCTGCCGGGCCATCAGTTGCGCATAGAACGCCGTGGCCTGGCCGAGGATCGCGTCCGGGTCGATCTCCACGGCCACCGGCGCCAACACCTTTTCCTGATATTGCTCAAGCAGATACGCCGCCAGACGCTTGGCCGACGCGTCCTCCTCACCACCCGCGCTGATCGTGTACCAACTGACCTTCATCGACAGCCATTCCTGGGTCCAGTAACTGCTGAACCACGGGATGAAATTTTCTTCAGTTTGCTGATAGACGCGAGTGCGCCAATGTTCCATCGAGCCACGGGCGAACAGCTTGACCTGCTCGGTGGACTGTTGCGAGGCGTTGACGATTTCGCGGTCGATTTGCTGCCAGGTGGCGGGTGAAACCACCACCGCCGGCACCGTTACAGGGGCCCGCGCCGGAGAGGCGCAGCCGGCCAGCAGAAACAGGGCGGCAACGAGCAGCGCGCGCGGTGTCACGGTTTTGGTCTCCCAGAGTAAGGAGCGGCAAATTTGAGTATAGGTGCGGGAGACAGGCCGTTTGTCTGGTATTGGGTCAAATACAGCTCCCACAAGGGGTCTGCGCCAACCATCAATACCGTCGATATCCAACATCGCGACGATTGCGTTCCGCCCGCCGCACATCAAAGGCACGATTGCGCCATCCGAACCACAACGAGGCGTTCACATCATGATTCACACCATCACGCTCTCTGTAAGTTTCCCGGTGTTCGGCAGCAACTACTACGAACAACACGTCGTGCAACGCAAGGCGCAGGCGTTGGTGTTCAACGACGATTTCGACGATTTGCTGATGCCCGCCGCGACCCATCATTTCAGCAATGAAGTGGTCGGCATCAACGATCAGTTTCGCTTTCTGAGCGACATTCTCGCCACCCATTTGCTGGATCTCGAGGCCTCGACGCCTGCGCGATCCCGCGTCCAGGCGAGCGCTCATTTTTTATAACGGCTGAAGGCAACCCCTGTGGGAGCGGGCGTGCTCGCGAAAGCGGTGGATCATTCAACCTCTCGTTGATTGAAACGCCCCTTCGCCAGCATGCCCGTTCCCACAATAAATCTGAAGATTCATGAGCCATGCGCATAACTCTATAGCGCAAATCGGCAAAAACCTTTTCCTCTCTCCAGCGGTCATTCCTCAAACGAGACTGGCAAACATGCCGGCGCGCCCCTCTGGGCCTTTTGTGACCCTGCTGCCCTGATGAGAGTAAAGGAATCGAACCATGCCGATTTCCCGACGTAAATTTCTGATCCTCGGCGCCGTGACCGCGACGGCGTTTGCGACGCCCCCCTTTATCAGCCTCAAGGCCTATGCGGCCAACCTGGAGCAATCGGCCATGAGCAAAATCACCTTAAACGTCAATGGCAAACCTCAGACCCTTGAGGTCGACAATCGCACCACCCTGCTCGATGCCTTGCGCGAAAACCTGCAGATGACCGGCAGCAAAAAAGGCTGCGACCACGGCCAGTGCGGCGCCTGCACGGTGATCGCCGATGGCCGGCGAATCAACGCCTGCCTGACCCTGGCGGTCATGCAAGAAGGCAGCGAGATCACCACCATCGAAGGCCTCGGCATGCCGGACAACCTGCATCCGATGCAAGCCGCGTTCATCAAGCACGACGGCTATCAGTGCGGTTATTGCACACCGGGGCAGATCTGTTCGGCGGTGGCGGTGCTCAAGGAGATCCGCGACGGCATTCCCAGCCACGTCAGCGCCAGCCTGACCGAACCACCGCAAATGATCGCCGCTGAATTTCAGGAACGCATGAGCGGCAACATCTGCCGCTGCGGCGCCTACTCGAACATCATCGAAGCCATCACTGAAGTCGCAGAGGTGCCGGCATGAGAGCGTTCAATTACAGCCGCGCCGACTCCCCCGCCACAGCCGCAGCGCAAGCCGCGCAAGTCGAAGGCGCAAAGTTCATCGCTGGCGGCACCAACCTGCTGGATTTGATGAAACTCGACATCGAAACTCCGCTGCACCTGATTGATATCAATCACCTGGGGCTGGATCAGATCGAAGCCACGCCCGAGGGCGGTTTGCGTATCGGCGCCATGGTCCGCAATACCGATCTGGCCGCCGACGCGCGCGTGCGAAAGGACTACGCCCTGCTCTCCCGTGCCTTGCTTGCCGGAGCCTCCGGGCAGTTGCGCAACATGGCGACCACGGCGGGCAACCTGCTGCAACGCACCCGCTGCCCCTACTTCTACGACACGAATCAAGCCTGTAACAAACGCAACCCCGGCAGCGGATGCGCGGCGATTGGCGGGGTCAGTCGGCAACTGGGCATTATCGGCGTCAGCGATGCCTGCATCGCCACCCACCCAAGCGACATGGCGATTGCGATGCGCGCCCTCGACGCACAGATTGAAACGGTCAAACCCGATGGCAGCACCCGTCGCATCGCCATGGCGGACTTTCATCAGTTGCCGGGGCACACGCCGCACATCGAAACCAGCCTGACCGCTGGCGAGTTAATCACCGCAGTGACTTTGCCGGCGCCGGTGGGCGGCACCCACATTTATCACAAGGTGCGTGATCGTTCGTCCTACGCGTTTGCCCTGGTGTCCGTCGGTTTGATTCTGCAAAAGGACGGTAGCGGCCGCGTCGCCGTTGGCGGTATCGCGCCAAAACCGTGGCGGGTGGAAGCGGCTGAAGCCCTGCTGCCCCAGGGCGCAAAAGCCGTCAGCGCGCGCCTGCTAGACGGCGCCACGCCGACCCACGACAACCAGTTCAAACTGACCCTGGTCGAACGCACACTCGGCTCGGTGTTAGCGCAAGCGAGGGAGCAAGCATGAAATTCGACACGCCCGCCACCACCAACCCGATCGACCAACTGAAGGTCATCGGCAAACCCACCGACCGTATCGAAGGCAAACTGAAAACCTGCGGCCAGGCGCCTTACGCCTACGAGCAACATGAAGCGGTGGCCAATCAGGCTTATGGATTTATGGTCGGTGCGGCCATCGCCAAGGGCCGAATCAGCCACATTGATCTGGAGGAGGCGAACGCAGCGCCAGGGGTTTTGGCGATCGTCACCGCGGCCAACGCCGGCAAACTCGGCAAAGGCAAATTCAACTCGGCGCACTTGCTGGCCGGGCCTCAGGTTCAGCACTATCACCAGGCCGTGGCGCTGGTGGTGGCCGAAACCTTTGAACAGGCACGGGCCGCCGCGCAATTGGTCAAAGTCGATTACGTCGCGACCAAAGGCGAGTTCGATCTGGCCAGCGTGCGCGACCAGGGCGTCGAAGCGAAGGACGAATTGCCGGACGTCACCCACGGCGATTTCGCCAAGGCTTTCGCTGCCGCGCCGGTGCAGTTCGATCAGACTTACACCACCCCCGATCAGTCCCACGCGATGATGGAACCCCACGCGACATTGGCCGCATGGAAAGGCGATCAACTGACCCTGTGGACCTCCAACCAGATGATCGCCTGGAGCGTCGGCGACGTTGCCCAAACCCTTGGTCTGCCGAAGGAGAACGTCCGTTTGATCTCGCCATACATTGGCGGTGGCTTCGGGGGCAAACTGTTTATCCGCGCCGACGTAATCCTCGCGGCCCTCGGTGCGCGCATGGCCAACCGCCCGGTGAAATTCTCCATCGCCCGCCCGCAGGTCGCCAACAACACCACCCACCGCCCCGCCACCCTCCAGCGCATTCGCATGGGCGCGACAGCGGATGGCAAGCTCACGGCCATCGCCCACGAAGGCTGGTCTGGCAATCTGGAGGACGGCAAGGTGGAAGTCGCGGCGCAACCGAGCCAATTGCTCTACGCCGCCGAAAACCGTCTGGTCACCATGCGCCTGGCGCCGCTGGACCTGCCCGAAGGCAACTCCATGCGCGCCCCCGGCGAAACCCCGGGCCTGATGGCGCTGGAAATCGCCATGGACGAAATGGCTGAGCAGCTCAAACTCGACCCGGTTCAGTTCCGCATCCTTAACGACACGCAAGTCGACCCGGTGAACACCGAGCGGCCCTTCTCGCAACGTCATTTGATTGAGTGCCTGCAAACCGGTGCCGAAAAATTCGGCTGGGACAAGCGCAATGCGCAACCCGGCACGCGCCGCGAGGGCCGCTGGCTGATCGGCATGGGCGTCGCTGCGGCCATCCGCAACAACCTGCTGTTGAAATCCGGCGCGCGAGTCAGGCTGGAGCGCGACGGCAAGGTCACGGTGGAAACCGACATGACCGACATCGGCACCGGCAGTTACACGATCATTGCCCAGACCGCCGCTGAAATGATGGGCGTTGGACTCCAGGACGTGACCGTACGGCTGGGCGACTCGAGTTACCCGGTGTCTGCCGGATCAGGCGGCCAGTTCGGTGCCAACTGCTCGACGGCCGGGGTGTATGCCGCGTGCATGAAACTGCGCGAAGCAGTGGCAGGCAAGTTGGGCATGGCTGCCGACAAGGCTGAGTTTAGCGACGGTCTGGTGCGCGTCGGCGACCAGCAGGTTGCGCTGCGCAACGCCGCACACGATGGTGCGTTGCAGGCAGAAGACAGCATCGAGTTTGCTGACCTCGCCGAGCAATATCAGCAGTCGACGTTTGGAGCGCACTTCGTTGAGGTCGCGGTGGATGCCGCTACGGGAGAGGTGCGTGTTCGGCGCATGCTGGCGGTGTGTTCGGCCGGACGGATTCTCAACCCGAAAGCAGCGCGCAGTCAGGTCATCGGCGCGATGACCATGGGCGTGGGCGCAGCGTTGATGGAAGCGTTGGCGGTGGACACGCGACTGGGTTTTTTCGTCAACCATGATCTGGCCGGATATGAAGTGCCGGTGCATGCCGACATCCCGCATCAGGAGGTCATTTTCCTTGAAGAAACCGATCCGGTTTCATCGCCGATGAAGGCCAAAGGTGTCGGTGAATTGGGGATTTGCGGTGTGAGCGCGGCGGTGGCGAATGCGATCTACAACGCCACCGGTACCCGGGTGCGTGAGTATCCGATTACGCTGGACAAGATTCTTTCGTCATTACCGGAAATGATCTGAAAAACCCCTCGGCCCAGGCCTCTCACTCAGGGAGAGGCCTGGGCCGAGGGCCATGGGTTCACTCGCTGCGCGGATACTGCGCCTCACCGACCTGCTCCATCCACTCCACCACTTCTCCATCCTGCATTTCAGCGATGGCGATATGCGTCATCGCCGTGGTCGGTGCGGCGCCATGCCAGTGCTTGGCGCCGGGCGCGATCCACACGGTATCGCCAGGTTGAATCCGCCGCACCGGCTGCCCCCACTCCTGCACAAACCCCGCTCCGGCCGTGACGATCAACGTCTGCCCCAGCGGATGGGTGTGCCATGCCGTGCGCGCACCCGGCTCAAACGTCACGGTAGCGCCACTGACCCGCGCCCGATCAGTGCCCTTGAACGGCGCATCGATTCGCACGGTTCCGGTGAACCAATCCGCCGGCCCCTGGGCCGACGGTTGTGAGCCGTTGGGCGTAACGGTGACTCGCGGGATTTCGCTGGCTTGGGCGTCGGCGGCCAGCAAGGAAAGGGTCAACGCAGAAGCGGCAATCGGGTTCATGGCGGTCTCTCCAGCAAGTGATGCCTGAACTTTACCGGCGCCGACTCTTCAGATAATCGACTAGAGTTCGAAATAACTTATGCAGGAAACTCATTAATGCTTCGCGAAAACGCCAGTGACCTGCTCGCCTTCCTCGCCGTGGCGCGCGCGCGCAGCTTCACCAAAGCCGCCGCCAAACTTGGCATCTCGCAGTCCGCGCTCAGCCACACCATCCGCGCCCTCGAAGCGCGCCTTGGTCTGCGCCTGCTCACGCGCACCACTCGCAGCGTCTCCCCCACTGAGGCCGGCGAGCACCTGCTGCAAACCATCGGCCCGCGCTTCGAAGAGATCGAACTGGAACTCGCCGCCCTGAGCAACCTGCGTGAAACCCCGGCGGGCAAGATTCGCATCAGCGCCACCGATCATTCGCTGGACTGGCTGCTGCGCCCGGTACTCAAGGCGTTCCTGCCGAAATACCCCGACATCGCCGTCGAAGTCTGCTGCGATTACGGCTTCGTTGACATCGCCGGGCAAGGGTTCGATGCCGGCGTGCGCTTGGGCGAAGACGTTGCCCAAGGCATGATCGCCACGCGCATCGGCCCGGACATGCGCATGGTGGTCGTCGGCTCACCGGCCTACTTCGCCAGCCGTCCACCGCCACAAACGCCACGTGACCTGACCGACCACGCCTGCAACAACCTGCGCCTGCCCACCAATGGCGGGCTGTACACCTGGGAGTTTGAAAAGGACGGCGAAAGCCTCAAGGTGCGGGTGTCCGGGCAGATCACGCTGAATGGTGTCTACCCGTTACTCGACGCGGCACTGGACTGTTTTGGCCTGAGTTACATCCCGGAGAACCTCGTCACGGCGCATCTGGCAGAGGGTCGGCTGGTGCAAGTTCTGCAAGACTGGTGCCCGCGCTTCGCCGGTTATCACCTCTACTACCCGAGTCGGCGCCAGGCGGCACCGGCGTTTGCGTTGTTGCTGGAGGCGCTGCGGTTTCGCGGTTGAACGGGCCTAACCGACCCATGCAATCAACTGATGCCGTTGCGCATCAGTCAACATCGGGCCGAATCCGGCCTTGACGTTATCGGCCATGTAACGCGGATTCCCGGTACCCGGGATGACGCAAGTCACCGCCGGATGCGTCAGCAAAAACTTCAGCGCCAGTTGCGGCCAACTGGTGACCTGCACATCCGAGACCCACGCCGGGAGCGGTTTACCCTTGAGCCGGGCGAGCAAACCACCGCCGCCGAATGGCCGATTACAGATCACCGCCACCCCGCGTTCGCGGCACAGTGGCAGGATGCGTTGTTCCACGCCTCGGTCGTCGAGGGCGTAGTTGATCTGCAGGAAATCCAGCTGTTCGGCCTTCAGTAGCGCTTCAACTTCGTCATAGGCTGAAGGCGTGTAATGCGTGATGCCAATGTAGCGGATGCGCCCCTGCTCCTTCCATTCACGCAAGGTGGGCAGGTGGGTTTGCCAGTCGAGCAGATTGTGGATCTGCATCAGGTCGATTTGCTCGGTGCGCAGCAGGCTGAACGACTGCTCCATCTGCGCGATGCCTTCCTTGCGCCCGCGCGTCCACACCTTTGTGGCCAGAAACGCCGGCGAGCGCGGTTCGTGGATCGACAGCAATTCGCCGGTGGTCTGTTCGGCGCGGCCATACATGGGTGAGCTATCGACCACCGTACCGCCCTTGGCGAACAATTCATCGAGCACCGCCGGTAGTTGCTTGTAGGCCAGATCGCCCGGCACAACATCAAAACCGCGATAGGTGCCCAGTCCCACCATAGGCAGGGGCTCCGAGCTTGAAGGGATGACACGGGTCTGCATGGCTTGGCCTCCGGTAGCGGCGCACGATGTGACAGCGGCCAGCGCCCGTTCAAAGGTGAAGACCGCCGAAACCCCGGCAGCCAGCGTGAGCAATCGGCGACGGGAGTAACCCTCAGTGTGGCTCATGCTGCCTCCCCCGCTGCGTGAGTCTGTTGCATGTTGTGTTGGAGCGCTGCCGGGGCGAACCGCTGGACTACACTGCGACAGCAAACCCTCACACCCCGTTAAAAGTAGCCGAATGTCCCGAACCCTGATGTCACTCGTCGCATTGATCGTCGCCGTTTACGTGGTGCTGTGCGCCGCGCTGTTCTTTTTCCAGCGCTCGCTGATCTATTTTCCGCAGCCCGCTGCCATCGAGAGCGCCGATTCGCGTTTGAAACTGTCGATGCCGGACGCCGACATCTGGGTCGCTACGCGCGAGCGCGTCGGGCCTCGGGCGCTGATCTATTTCGGCGGCAATGCCGAGGATGTATCGCGCAATCTGCCGGCGTTTGCCGAAGCGTTTCCCGATTACGCGCTGTTTTTCCTGCACTATCGGGGCTTTGGTGGTAGCGGCGGTTCGCCATCCGAAGAAGCGATTGCCGAAGATGCGCTGGCGTTGTTCGATCAGGTGTCTGCCCGCCATCCGCAGATTGCCGTGGTCGGGCGCAGTCTGGGGTCGGGCGTCGCCGTGCGCCTGGCCAGTGAGCGTCCGGCGGCGCAGTTGATTCTGGTGACGCCGTACAACAGCCTCGAAGAAATTGCGGCGCGGCAATACCCTTGGGTGCCGGTGAAGTGGTTGCTCAAGGATCGTTTCGAGTCGGGCAAGTACGCTGCGCATATTCGTGTGCCGACGTTGCTGCTGGCGGCGAGTGATGACGAGGTGATTCCCCGGGCCAGCACCGAGCGCTTGCTGGGGTATTTCCCCAAGGGCGTGGCCGTGCTCAAAGTGGTGCCGGATTCCGGGCATAACTCGATTTCCGAGCGCAGGCAGTATCTGGAGTGGATGGGGGATGTGTTAAACCGGTGAGGATGGTGGGCCTGGGAATTTGTGTTACCGGGACTGGCCCCTTCGCGAGCAAGCCTAGCGGGCAGCGATGCAGGGGGTTACTGGACGATGCTGTTTGGCGCGCCTTGACTGGCAGCAAAAAGCCCCAGTTTCAACAATTCCTTGCGCAGCATTGAAGGCGCTACAACAGCCACTCCAGCCTCCCAATCGAGAGCCAACAACCTATTCAATTTTTGTTGGCTAACGGTGGAAGGCGCCAGAAAACAGCTTTTCCTGTCGCGGATACCGATGACATTCAGCACCCCGTCCTCGCCCTGCTCTGCCATCCAGCAGTTGATCGTCGAGCGGTGTTTTTGCAGCAAGGCATCGGCATCCCACACCGTCATTTGCGCGAAGTTATGTGGCAAATGGCTGTCGGGCTTCATCCGTTTCAAATCGGCTGCCAACGCAGCGGCGAGGTTAGCTTCGATGCCGGCCTGGCATTCAAGGAAATACTGTTCGGCCCAGTCAGCACAAAGCTGGGCTCTTGGCGCAAGTTCGGCATACGCCCCGATATCTGCCGCCGTAGTCGTCTGCCCGGTGAAATTGAGCGTGTTATCCAGAATCGCCGTGGCCAATAACGCGGCGCTTTGCTCGCTGATCTGCGACACCAAACCTGCCGCCTGCCAACGCTGAAAAACCTGCGTCGCCGCCGCGCCAATCGGTCGGATATCGGCGGCAGTCCCAAGCTTCTGCGCCCAGTAATGTTCATAACCCGGATGATGGTCGATCACTTCCACCACCTGATCGAGCACCACTATTGGGTCGACATGGTGATAGTCGGACACGTCGACCAGGACGAATTCGTCGTTCGGCTTCGCGGCGTAAACGTGCAGACCGGGGCCCCAACCGAGCACGGTTTTCGACACGCTGGCGTTGGGTTGTGTGCTGCTGACGGCACGAGCGGGAATGCCTTGCAGGTTCAACAGTTCTGCGTAGGCGATACAGCAGGCATAGGCATCGATATCCAGATAGGCCGCGCCCGAGGTGATGATTTTCATGGGCGGCAACATCGCATGGATTGATGACATTTGGGTGACAGCAAAAAGATCGCAGCCTGCGGCAGGCTGCGATCTTTTGATCTTCAAGCCGCCCGCTGCCCTTGCGCCACCATCGCCGAAGCCGCGAGCATCGCCCGCAACAACACCGCACAGCCCGCCGCCAGATCATCCGGTGCAGCGTTTTCGATTTCGTTGTGGCTGATGCCGCCTTCGCACGGCACGAAGATCATCCCGGCAGGCCCCAACTCGGCAAGGAAGATCGCGTCGTGGCCGGCGCCGCTGACGATGTCCATGTGCGACAGCCCCAAACCTTTCGCCGCGCCGCGTACGGCTTCGACACAGCCTTTTTCGAAGTACAGCGGCGGGAAATCGGCAGTCGGGGTCAGTTCGTAAGTCAGGCCATGTTCTTCGCACGTGGCGTCGATGACGTGCTTCACCTCGGCAATCATCGAGTCCAGCCGCGCCGGTTCCAGATGACGGAAGTCGAGGGTCATACGCACTTCGCCGGGAATGACGTTGCGCGAGCCGGGATAGGCTTGCAGGCAACCGACGGTGCCACAGGCATGGGGTTGATGACCGAGGGCGGCGCGGTTGACCGCACCGACGATCACCGAGGCGCCGACCAGCGCGTCTTTACGCAAGTGCATCGGCGTTGGACCGGCATGCGCCTCTACGCCGCGCAGCTTGAGGTCGAACCACTTCTGCCCCAGCGCGCCGAGCACCACGCCGATGGTTTTCTGTTCGTCTTCGAGGATAGGACCTTGTTCGATGTGCGCCTCGAAATAGGCGCCGACCTTATGCCCGCTGACTTTTCGCGGACCGGCATAGCCAATGGCATTGAGTGCTTCGCCAACGGTCACGCCGTCGGCATCGACTTTGGCGAGGGTTTCTTCGAGGGTGAATTTCTCGGCGAACACCCCGGAGCCCATCATGCACGGGGCAAATCGTGAGCCTTCTTCGTTGGTCCAGACCACCACTTCCAGCGGCGCTTCGGTTTCCACGCCGAGGTCGTTGAGCGTGCGCAGGACTTCGACGCCGGCAAGCACGCCGAAGCAGCCGTCGAACTTGCCGCCGGTGGGCTGGGTGTCGATGTGGCTGCCGGTCATCACCGGTGGCAAATCGGGGTTGCGCCCGGGGCGCCGGGCGAAGATGTTGCCCACGGCATCGACGGTGACGCTGCATCCGGCATCCTTGCACCATTGCACAAACAGGTCGCGGGCCTGGCGGTCGAGATCGGTCAGGGCCAGGCGACAAACCCCGCCCTTGACCGTGGCACCGAGCCTGGCCAGTTCCATGAGCGAGGCCCACAGGCGATCACGGTTGATGTGCTGATGGCTCGATTGCAGAACGTCTACGGCTGCGTTCATGGGGATCTCCTCAGGCTGCTTTTCTTATGGATATTGCTGTGGTGTCGGGTAGACCGCTATCGCGAACAGGCCATCCGCTACACCGCTGTTTTAACGGCAGAGGGCTGCGCACGCATCACGCACAACCCGTAATAAATAATCCCGCCCAGCGCCGAGCCGGTGAACCAGCCATAGCTGTAGAACCAGCTGAACGCATCGCTGCCCAGCGACATCACGGTCAACACCACCGGTACGCCAAACGCAACAAAACCGGCCCAGTTCCACGCCGGATAGACGTCGTCGCGGTACAGCCCGGCCAGATCCAGTCGTTGTTTCCTGATCAGGAAATAATCCACCACCATGATCCCGGCAATCGGCCCAAGCAGGCTCGAATAACCCAGCAGCCAGTTGGAATACACAGACTCCAGGCTGACATCGGAAACAATCCAGCCGAGTTTTTTCAGCAGTTCATGGGCCATCAGCGCGAGGCCGACAACGCCCGTCAGCAACACGGCTTTGGTGCGGTTGATCACCTTGGGGGCAATGTTCTGAAAATCGTTGGTTGGCGAAACAATGTTGGCGGCGGTGTTGGTCGAGAGCGTGGCGACGATGATCAGCGCCATCGCCACTGCCACCCACACCGGGCTCTGGATATGGCCAATCAACGTGACCGGATCGGAGACCGTGACGCCGACCAGTTTGACCGACGCGGCGGTCATCACCACACCGAGGGCGGCGAACAGAAACATGGTCAACGGCAGACCGATGATCTGCCCGAGGATCTGATCCTTCTGGCTCTTGGCGTAACGGCTAAAGTCAGGAATGTTCAACGACAGCGTGGCCCAGAACCCGACCATGGCGGTCAGTCCGGCAGCGAAGTAGCTGACCACGCTTGCCCCTTCTGGACGCTTGGCCGGGATCGCCATCAGCTCGGTCATCGATACATTGGGCATCGCCCACACCAGCAAGCCGATGCCGACCGCGACCAGCAACGGCGCAGACAAGGTTTCCAGCCACTTGATCGACTCGGCACCGCGGATCACCACCCACAGGTTCAACGCCCAGAAGATCATGAAGCCGATCACCTCCCCGGTTCCACCGAGCGATTTCCAACCGTCGAACACCGAACCGAGAAACAGGTGAATGGCCAACCCGCCAAACATTGTCTGAATACCGAACCAGCCACAGGCCACCAAGGCGCGAATCAGACACGGCACGTTGGACCCAAGGATGCCGAAGGATGAGCGCAGCAACACCGGAAACGGTATGCCGTACTTGGTACCGGGGAAGGCATTAAGGGTCAGGGGGATGAGCACAATGAGGTTGGCAAACAGAATCGCCACCAACGCTTCGCCCACCGACAGGCCGAAATACGCGGTGAGCACGCCGCCCAGGGTGTAGGTCGGCACGCAGATCGACATGCCGACCCACAACGCGGTGATATGCCATTTGTTCCAGGTTCGTTCGTGCACCTTGGTCGGTGCCATGTCGTGGTTGTAACGGGGACTGTCGAGGACGTCGCTGCCGGCTTCGAGTTCAAACAAGCCGTCGCGCTCGGTCACTTGCGATCTGTTCTGTTGCATGGCCGCTCCACTGTTCTTCTGATTATTTTTTGCTCATCAGGCGGCTGACGTATGAACGCACAAGCCGGACGATGGCCGGAGGAACTGACAACTTTCATGCACCGGCCATGGTGTCAGCGGCGGCATCAATAAACGTGCCGGGTACTCCGCCTGCCCCTCGCGCCGAGCTTCAAACGTGGTGCAACTTTCTGATATTCATCAGTTTTAATTATTCACCCGAGGTATCCGGTAAAACTTGTCTGAGCGCTCAGGCTAAACACTTGGCAAGTTGTCCGAATGGTCAGGACTCAATCTGGTGCACTGCATTTTTTTATTCATGAGCGATCAACCGCAGCTCAACTTCAAGCGGCTGATTTCACATAAGAAATCTTGACCATATTTCCATCCTGTCAAGTGCGTCAAAATGGTGAGAGGCCTCACCATTTTGGTGATTTTTGTTTTTTATCCTTATTTATCAATGTCTTATTCCAACAATAAGCTTATAAAAAATTATCTTGAACTATTGCAAAACTGCGACTAGTTTCTATTCCTGACAGCGATGACAGGAATACACCGATCAACGCTGTACCTCAATAAAACATCTAGAACCGACACAAGTCGGTCATGCCTGCGAGGAACTCGGAATGTCTCTGTTGATCCGTGGCGCCACCGTTGTTACCCACGATGAAAGTTACCGTGCCGACGTCTATTGCGCTGATGGCGTGATCAAAGCCATGGGTGAAAACCTTGATGTTCCCGCCGGTGCCGAAGTGCTCGACGGCAGCGGCCAATACCTGATGCCCGGCGGCATCGATCCGCACACCCATATGCAACTGCCCTTCATGGGCACCGTGGCCAGTGAAGACTTCTTCAGTGGCACGGCGGCCGGTCTGGCCGGTGGCACCACGTCAATCATCGACTTCGTGATTCCCAACCCGCAGCAGTCGCTGATGGAGGCGTTTGATCAATGGCGCGGCTGGGCGGAAAAATCCGCCTCGGACTACGGCTTTCACGTTGCAATCACCTGGTGGAGCGAGCAGGTGCGTGAGGAAATGGCCGAACTGGTCAGCCATCACGGGGTCAACAGCTTCAAGCATTTCATGGCTTACAAAAACGCGATCATGGCCGCCGACGATACCTTGGTGGCGAGTTTCGAACGTTGCCTGGAACTGGGGGCGGTGCCGACCGTCCACGCGGAAAACGGCGAACTGGTTTATCACCTGCAACGCAAGTTGATGGCGCAGGGCATTACCGGGCCGGAAGCGCATCCTCTGTCGCGTCCTTCGCAGGTCGAAGGTGAAGCAGCAAGTCGCGCCATTCGTATCGCCGAAACCCTTGGCACGCCGCTGTATCTGGTCCACGTTTCGACCAAAGAAGCCCTCGACGAAATCACCTACGCCCGCAGCAAGGGTCAACCGGTGTACGGCGAAGTGCTCGCCGGGCATTTACTTCTGGATGACAGCGTCTACCAACACCCGGACTGGCAAACCGCCGCCGGTTACGTGATGAGTCCGCCGTTCCGTCCGCGGGGTCACCAAGAGGCGCTGTGGCACGGCTTGCAAAACGGCAACCTGCACACCACCGCCACCGATCACTGCTGCTTTTGTGCCGAGCAAAAAGCCGCCGGGCGCGACGACTTCAGCAAGATTCCCAATGGCACCGCCGGCATCGAAGACCGCATGGCCGTGCTTTGGGATGAAGGCGTGAACAGCGGGCGCTTGTCGATGCAGGACTTCGTCGCCCTCACCTCCACCAACACCGCAAAAATCTTCAATCTCTACCCGCGCAAAGGCGCGATTCGCGTCGGTGCCGATGCCGACCTGGTGCTGTGGGATCCGCAGGGCACCCGCACCATCTCCGCCAAAACCCACCATCAGCAGGTGGACTTCAACATCTTCGAAGGCAAGACCGTGCGCGGTGTGCCGAGCCATACCGTCAGCCAGGGCAAAGTGGTCTGGGCCGATGGCGACCTGCGCGCCGAGCGTGGTGCCGGACGGTATATCGAACGACCGGCGTATCCGGCGGTGTTTGATTTGCTGAGTAAACGGGCACAGATGCACAAGCCCACTGCGGTGAAACGCTGAGAACCAGGCCTTCGGCCTTCGCAAGCAAGCCTGGTCCCACAGGGGAACGCATTCCAAATGTGGGAGCGGCCTGCTCGCGAAGGGGCCCGCCCGGACACTACAAAAACCACTGCCCATCAGAGGCAGAGCACCTCAATAACCGTGAGGCAAAAAACCGTGATCGAGACCCTGAACCATCTACCGCATCCGCACGAAAGCGCAGCCGCCCTCGCCGGCCACTTCACCGATCTGGCGCCGCCGCTCAATGCCCGGCAGGCGCATCTGGAAGCGTCGCGCTGCCTGTATTGCTACGACGCGCCCTGCGTCAATGCGTGCCCGAGCGAGATCGACATCCCGTCGTTCATCCGCAATATCCATCAGGACAACGTGCCCGGCGCGGCGCAGAAAATCCTCTCGGCGAACATCCTCGGCGGCAGTTGTGCGCGGGTTTGTCCGACCGAGATCCTTTGCCAGCAAGCCTGCGTTCGCAACAACGCCCAGGAATGCGCGCCGGTGCTGATCGGCCTGTTGCAGCGCTACGCCGTGGACAACGCACACTTCAGCGAACACCCGTTCCAGCGCGCTGCCACCACCGGCAAACGGATTGCCGTGGTCGGTGCCGGCCCGGCCGGGTTGTCCTGCGCGCACCGCAGCGCGATGCACGGCCATGACGTGGTGATTTTCGAAGCGCGGGAGAAGGCCGGCGGCCTCAATGAGTACGGGATCGCCAAGTACAAACTGGTCGACGATTACGCGCAAAAGGAGCTGGATTTCCTCCTGCAGATCGGCGGCATCGAAATCCGTCACGGGCAGAAACTCGGCGACAACCTGGCTCTGAGCGAACTGCACCAACAGTTCGATGCGGTGTTCCTTGCCCTGGGCCTCAATGCCAGCAAACAACTCGGTCTGGCCCACGAAGAGGCGCCAGGGCTGCTCGCCGCCACCGATTACATCCGCGAACTGCGCCAGGCCGATGACCTCACGCAACTGCCATTGGCGCAGCGCTGCATCGTCCTCGGCGCTGGCAACACCGCCATCGACATGGCCGTGCAAATGGCCCGCCTCGGTGCCCGAGACGTCAATCTGGTGTATCGCCGTGGCGCGGCGGACATGGGCGCGACCGGTCACGAACAGGACATCGCCAAAGCCAATCAGGTACGCCTGCTGACCTGGGCACAGCCGGAAGAAGTCTTGCTCGACGATCAGGGCCGCGTGTGCGGTATGCGTTTTGCCCGCACCGATCTGGTCGACGGTCGCCTGCAAACCACGGGCGAAACCTTCGAACTGGCCGCCGATGCGATCTTCAAAGCCATCGGCCAGGCCTTCGACAGCAGCGCCCTCACCGACCCGCTGGCTCGCGAACTCAAGCGTCAGGGCGAACGAATCCAGGTCGACGCCAATCTGCGCACCAGCATTCCCGGCGTGTATGCCGGTGGCGACTGCACCAGCCTCGACCAGGATCTGACCGTGCAAGCCGTGCAGCACGGCAAACGGGCCGCCGAGGCCATCAACGCTCAACTGATGCTCAATGTGGAGGCTGCGTAAATGGCCGATCTCTCGATTGTCTTCGCCGGCATCAAAGCCCCCAACCCCTTCTGGCTGGCCTCCGCGCCGCCGACCGACAAGGCCTACAACGTGGTGCGTGCCTTCGAGGCGGGCTGGGGCGGCGTGGTCTGGAAGACCCTGGGAGAAGACCCGGCGGCGGTCAACGTGTCGTCACGGTACTCAGCCCATTACGGCAACAACCGCGAAGTGCTGGGCATCAACAACATCGAACTGATCACCGACCGCTCGCTGGAAATCAACCTGCGCGAAATCACTCAGGTGAAAAAGGACTGGCCGGATCGCGCACTGATCGTGTCGTTGATGGTGCCGTGCGTGGAGGAGTCGTGGAAACACATCCTGCCGCTGGTGGAAGCCACAGGCGCCGATGGCATCGAACTGAATTTCGGCTGCCCTCACGGCATGCCCGAGCGTGGCATGGGTGCGGCAGTCGGTCAGGTGCCGGAATATGTCGAGCAGGTCACCCGCTGGTGCAAGACGTATAGCTCGCTGCCGGTGATCGTCAAACTGACCCCGAACATCACCGACATCCGCGTCGCCGCCCGCGCCGCCCATCGCGGTGGTGCCGATGCGGTGTCGCTGATCAACACCATCAATTCGATCACCAGCGTCGATCTGGAACACATGGTCGCCCTGCCCACCGTCGGCAGCAAAAGCACCCACGGTGGTTACTGCGGCTCGGCGGTCAAGCCGATTGCGCTGAACATGGTCGCGGAAATCGCCCGCGATCCGCAGACCCAAGGCCTGCCGATCTGCGGGATTGGCGGCATCGGAAGTTGGCGCGATGCGGCGGAATTCATGGCGCTGGGCAGCGGCGCGGTACAGGTGTGTACGGCGGCCATGTTGCATGGCTTCCGGATTGTCGAGGAGATGAAAGACGGCTTGTCGCGGTGGATGGACAGTCAGGGTTACGCCAACATCGCCGAGTTTTCCGGGCGTGCGGTGGGCAATACCACCGACTGGAAGTACCTGGATATCAACTATCAGGTCATCGCGAAAATTGATCAGGAGGCGTGCATTGGTTGTGGGCGTTGCCACATTGCTTGCGAGGACACCTCACATCAGGCGATCAGCAGCCTGAAGCAGGCCGACGGGACGCATAAATACGAAGTGATCGATGACGAGTGTGTGGGCTGCAATCTGTGTCAGATCACCTGTCCGGTGGCTGATTGCATCGAGATGGTACCGATGGAGACGGGCAAGCCGTTTCTGGACTGGAATCATGATCCGAGAAATCCGTATCACGTTTCGGCTTGAGGCTTGAGGCGTCTGACCTGACGCCTTCGCGAGCAAGCCCGCTCCCACAGTTGGAATGTATTTTCCTGTGGGAGCGGGGTTGCTTACGAAGAGGCTGGCCGCCGCGCCCCACGTCTCAAGGCTCCAACCCGATCCCGCGCAAGATCACACTGGTCACCGTCTGCACCGCCCGCTCGAACTGCATGTCCGACAGTGGCTGGTGATCATTCAAGATATTCACCTGATGGTCGAAGTCGGCGTAGTGCTGGGTCGAAGCCCAGATCATGTACAGCAGGCTCGACGGTTCCACCGGCAAAATCCGCTTGTCATCGACCCACTGCCGAATCTTCGCTTCCTTCATCTTCGCCCAGTCGTACAGGCTGGCGTCCAGCGCTTCGCCCAGCGTCGGCGCGCCGTGGATGATTTCGTTGGCCCAGACTTTTGAACCGTACGGCCGGCTGCGCGAGTGGTTCATCTTGGCGCGGATATAGCTGCTGAGCACCACACGCGGATCGTCGAACATCTCGAAGCACAACGCATCCTGCTTCCACACTTCCAGCAGGTCGAACAGCACGGCGCTGTACAACTCACTCTTGGTTGAGAAGTAGTAATGCAGGTTGGAGCGCGGCAGTTGCACTTCGGCGGCGATGTCGGCCATGGCGGTGCCACCGAAACCTTTTTCGGCGAAAACCTTTTCCGCCGCCAGGAGAATTTTTTCGACGTTACTGCGACGAATCTCGATCTTGTGATTGCCCATGTGGGCTCCCTGACAACAACCTTGCCCAAGACTAGCACCCGCTCTGCCACTGGGGCGACCGCTGAAAACAAAACTTCGTATAGACGCAGTCGCATGGCTAAACTGCCCCCTTATTCGATCCTGCCCCAGAGGTACCTGCGATGCTGTTCAAGAACGTTCTGACCACCACGGCCCTGCTCGCCTCGCTGTTCGCCGCCTCTTCGGTATGGGCCCACGCCCACCTGAAAAGCCAGACCCCGGCTGCCGACAGCACCGTCGCCGCACCTGCGGATCTGCGCCTGACGTTCTCCGAGGGTGTGGAAGCCAGTTTCACCAAAGTCACGCTGACCAAGGATGGCGTGCCGGTCGCGGTCAAAGCGCTGACCACCCAGGACAAAGACAAGAAAACCCTGATCGTCACCCCTGCTGCACCGCTGACTGGCGGTGAGTACAAAGTCGAATGGCACGCGGTGTCGGTCGACACGCACAAGAGCGAAGGCGCCTATCAGTTCAAGGTTGGTCAGTAATTCATGAGTGAAGCGCTGGTGCTGTGCCGGTTCCTGCATTTGAGCGTGGTGTTGATGTTGTTCGGGGTCTGGTTGTTCAGACCGTTGCTGCTCAAGGGCGAAGCGCGGGTGCTAGACCTTCGTACCGCGCGACTGGCCCGTTGGCTGGCGACCGTTGCGCTGCTCAGCGGGGTGGCCTGGGCGTTGCTGATCACCGCGAGTATGGCCGGTTCAACGGCGGCGGCATTCGATCCGGACACGCTTGCGCTGGTGTTTGGCAAAACATTTTTTGGTCAAGTCTGGCGCTGGCATTTGCTGCTCAACGCAGCACTGCTGGCGTTGCTGTTTACACCCTGGCGTTCAAGCACACCCTTGCGGCTGGGGCTGAGCGCGCTGCTGGCGGTGACACTGGCGCCGGTCGGTCACGGCGCGATGCTGGAGGGTCTGAGCGGACAACTGCTGATCCTCAATCAGGCCCTGCATTTGATTTGTGTGGCAGCGTGGCTCGGCGGGCTGTTGTTGCTGGTGATGCTGCTGCGCGCGCCAAGCGAACCCATGGGCCAGATCCTGCGGCGCTTCAGTGGTGTCGGCTATGCGCTGGTTGCAGGCCTGTTGATCACCGGGTTGATCAACGTTCGCGTGCTGACCGGCCAGTGGTGGCCAACACCATTGTTCAGCGGGTTCGCCCTGATTCTGTTGATCAAGGCATTGCTGGTGCTGGGAATGCTGGGGTTGGCGTTGTTCAATCGCTCGCGAAGCGAGGATTGCGAACAGCGGATCGGCGCGCTCAGACGCAGTGTGATGATCGAATGGTTGCTGGGGATCGGGGCAGTTGCCGCCGTCTCGCTACTCGGCACCCTGCCGCCGATGATTGCGGCCTGAACACCACCGCAAAGCCTTTGTAGGCGTTGTGTTGATCAATGAGGCTGCGTGTCGCCCGCCGCCGTATCAATACTCACCACCACCGACATCCCAGGGCGCATCAATCCATTGAAAGGCCTTGTGCTGATTTGGCTTGAATGTGCCGTAAATCGTCCGGCAAACCCATGTCCCGTGAAGGAGCAGGCTGACGCTTACGCAGAAATCATGTGAAGCCGGATTCGTAGAATTTGTTTAAAGGTCCTCTCGCCGACAGCGGATTTTTCCCGCGTCGGGCGACTGCCATCCTTGCAACCCTTCTCAATCTGCAAGGTGCCCGTTATGAGCACGCCCCACCCACAACGCTCACACGGCTTGCTGAAAAGCCTTCTGGCAGCCGCCCTGCTAATCCCCCCCTCACCTTTGCTCAGGAACGCCCGTGGCCGGACGGTTCGCAACTGGTGATCTCGGTGTCGATGCAATTCGAAACCGGCGGCCAGCCCGAGGGCGCCGAAAGCCCGTTCTCAGGTAGCCCGCTGCCCAAGGGCTACCCCGACCTTCCGGCGCAGACCTGGTTTGATTATGGCTACAAGGAAGGCCTGTGGCGCATGCTCGACCTGTGGGATCGCACCGCAATCAAAGTCACCTCCCATGTGGTCGGCGAAGCGGCGCTCAAGCACCCGGAACTGGCCAAGGCAATAGCCCAGCGCGGGCATGAACTGGGCGCCAACAAGCGACGGATGATGTCGGTGAGTTTGCACGACCGGATTGGCGGCACTCCCGCGATGGTCGAAGCCATGGAGCGGTTCATCCGTTACGCGCAGTCTCATCCGAAAGTCAGCTTCATGCGCAAGGATCAAATTGCGCAGATCGTGCTGACCGAGAAAAATCCGCTGATAGATAACAGCGAAGCGCTCTACAACCATTGATTGCGCCGAAACAGCCCTGCCCACGCCATGATCAGGGCTGCTTGCGCTTTGATGGTCATCGTATAACTTCCTGTTGACATTCCCCTGAAGCTCCGCAAATATCGCCCCCTATGTTGTACGACAACGCACAACATAAATAAAAACAAGAAACAAGGGAGCGTCATAGTGAGCACTTTCGTCCGCAAATCCGTTCGTCATTCCCGCACGACTTTCATCCGCTCTCCCCTGAGCCTGATTGGCTGCAGCAGCCTCGTCTTGTTGGCTCCGCTAAGCGCCAGCGCCGAAGGCTTCGTCGATGATGCCAAAGCCACGCTGAACCTGCGCAACGCCTACTTCAACCGCAACTTCACCAACCCCAACAACGCACAGGGCAAGGCTGAGGAGTGGACGCAAAGTTTCATCCTCGACGCCAAATCCGGCTTCACTCAAGGCACCGTCGGTTTCGGCCTGGACGTGCTGGGGCTGTATTCGCAGAAGCTCGATGGCGGCAAAGGCACCGGCGGTACGCAATTGTTGCCGATCCACGATGATGGACGTCCGGCGGACAATTTCGGTCGCCTGGGTGTAGCGCTCAAAGCCAAGGTATCGAAGACCGAACTGAAGGTCGGCGAGTGGATGCCGGTGCTGCCGATCCTGCGCTCCGACGATGGCCGTTCCCTGCCGCAGACCTTCCGCGGGGGCCAGATCACCTCCACCGAAATCAATGGCCTGAGCCTCTACGGCGGCCAGTTCCGCGCCAATAGCCCGCGTAACGATGCGAGCATGGAAGACATGTCGATGAACGGCAAAGGTGCGTTCACCTCAGACCGTTTCAACTTCGGCGGTGGCGAATACACCTTCAATGACAAGCGCACGCTGGTCGGCGTGTGGTACGCCGAACTCAGCGACATTTATCAGCAGCAGTACTTCAACCTCAGTCACAGCCAGCCCATGGGCGACTGGACCCTGGGCGCCAATCTCGGCTTCTTCAACGGCAAGGAGAATGGCAGCGCACTGGCGGGCGATCTGGACAACAAAACCGCATTCGCCCTGCTCTCGGCCAAATACGGTGGCAACACTTTCTATGTCGGCCTGCAAAAGCTCAGTGGCGATAACGGCTGGATGCGGGTCAACGGTACCAGCGGCGGCACCCTGGCCAACGACAGTTACAACGCCAGCTACGACAACGCCAAGGAACGCTCCTGGCAGCTTCGCCACGACTACAACTTCGCCGCCCTCGGCATCCCCGGTCTGACCCTGATGAACCGCTACATCAGCGGCGATAACGTGCACACCGGGACCATTACCGACGGCAAGGAATGGGGTCGCGAGTCCGAACTGGCCTACACCGTACAGAGCGGGCCGCTGAAAAATCTCAACGTGAAATGGCGCAACGCGACGATTCGCCGGGACTTCAGCAACAACGAGTTCGATGAGAACCGGATTTTTATCAACTATCCGATTTCGTTGCTGTAAACCCCTGAAGCCGCATCCCCCCTGTGGGAGCAAGCTTGCTCGCTCACACAGGGGTTGGCATGACGAGGCAGTTTTTTGATTTGGCCCTTGCGTCATTTACACCAAAAGTCGCGTTGACAAGACCGGGAAACCCTACCGATACTTTAGCGCAGTCATACGACAACCTACAACAAACCTAATAACAATGTGTTCAGGGATTGCCATGACGTCTGATTCTGATTCCCGTGCCCCCTTCAACCGTCTGCTGCTGACCGGCGCCGCGGGTGGTCTGGGCAAAGTTTTGCGTGAACGCCTGCGCCCGTACGCCCATGTCCTGCGGCTGTCGGACATCGCCGATCTACCCCCGGCCGCTGATGATCACGAAGAAGTCGTGCTCTGCGATCTGGCCGACAAACAGGCGGTTCATCAACTGGTCGAAGGCGTGGACGCGATCCTGCATTTCGGCGGTGTTTCCGTCGAGCGCTCGTTCGAAGAGATCCTCGGCGCCAACATCTGCGGCGTCTACCACATCTATGAAGCGGCACGTCGCCATGGCGTGAAACGCGTGATCTTCGCCAGTTCCAACCACGTCATCGGTTTCTATCAGCAGGACGAGCGCCTCGACGCCGCTTCCGCGCGCCGCCCCGACGGCTATTACGGATTGTCCAAGTCCTACGGCGAAGACATGGCCAGTTTCTATTTCGATCGCTACGGCATCGAAACGGTCAGCATCCGCATCGGATCTTCGTTCCCCGAGCCACAGAACCGTCGAATGATGCACACCTGGTTGAGCTTCGACGACCTCACCCAACTGCTCGAACACTCGCTGTATGCCCCGAACGTCGGCCACACCGTGGTGTACGGCATGTCCGATAACAAGGACGTCTGGTGGGACAACCACTTGGCCAGCCACTTGGGTTTCGAAGCCCGGGACAGCTCCGAAGTGTTCCGCGACAAGGTCGAAGCGCAGCCGATGCCGGCGGCCGATGACCCGGCGCGGATCTATCAGGGTGGCGCTTTCGTCGCGGCCGGCCCGTTCGGTGACTGATGACTCTGCCAGGGACAAAAAAGAATGAGTATGCAAGCCCAATTGATCGTCGACGCCCGCAACGCGGTCGGCGAAAGCCCGGTCTGGGTCGCGCAGGAAAACGCTCTTTACTGGGTGGATATTCCCAATGGCGGGCTGCAACGCTGGAGCGCTGACACCGGGCATGTCCACGCGTGGAAAGCCCCCGAAATGCTCGCCTGCATCGCCCGTCACAGCCGTGGCGGCTGGGTGGCGGGCATGGAGAGCGGTTTCTTTCACTTGCACCCGCATAGCGATGGCAGCCTCGACAGCGAATTACTCGCCCAAGTCGAACACAGCCGTGGAGACATGCGCCTCAACGATGGTCGCTGCGACCGTCAGGGCCGTTTTTGGGCGGGCAGCATGGTGCTGAACATGGGTTTGAACGCCCCCGAAGGCCGGCTATATCGCTACGGCGCCGGCCAGTGCGGGCTGATCGAAGCGCAACTCGATGGCTTTATCGTGCCCAACGGCCTGGGCTTCAGCCCGGACGGCAAGACGATGTACCTGTCCGACTCACACCCCAACGTGCAACTGATCTGGGCATTTGACTACGACACCGCCAGCGGCACGCCGTCGAATCGTCGTGTGTTTGTCGACATGAATCACTACAGCGGTCGCCCTGATGGCGCCGCCGTTGACGCCGACGGTTGCTACTGGATCTGCGGCAACGACGCCGGACTCGTTCATCGTTTCACCCCCGACGGGCGACTCGATTACTCACTGCCCGTGCCGGTGAAAAAACCGACCATGTGCGCCTTCGGCGGTAGCCGGATGGACACCTTGTTTGTCGCCTCGATCCGCCCCGGCGACGATCACGACCCGCAGTCTCTGGCCGGGGGCTTGTTCGCTTTGAACGCCGGCGTCAAAGGCTTGCCGGAACCGGTTTTCGACAATTTGCTGTAACGCGCCTCTGCTGCACCGCTTCGCCTTGACCACAAAAATAACAAGACTGGAGACACCCTCATGGACTTCAAACGCACCTTGCTCGTCGCCGCACTTCCCCTTGCGTTCACCCTCAGCAGCGCCGTTCAGGCACTGGAAATCAAGTTCGCCGATGTCCACCCGGCCGGATACCCGACCGTGGTCGCCGAAGAGCAACTGGGCAAAACCCTGGTCGCCGAGAGCGGCGGCAAACTGACCTTCAAGATGTTCGCCGGTGGCGTGCTCGGCTCGGAAAAAGAAGTGGTCGAACAGGCGCAAGTCGGTGCGATCCAGATGGCCCGCGTCAGCCTCGGCATCGTCGGCCCGGTGGTGCCGGACGTGAACGTGTTCAACATGCCGTTCGTGTTCCGCGACCAGGCGCACATGCGCAAGATCATCGACGGTGAAATCGGCGACGAGATTCTCGACAAAATCACCAATTCCGAATTCAACCTGGTCGCCCTGGCCTGGATGGACGGCGGCACCCGTAACCTCTACACCAAAAAACCCGTGCGCAAACTGGAAGACCTCAAGGGCATGAAGATTCGTGTGCAGGGCAACCCCATGTTCATCGAAACCATCAACGCCATGGGCGGCAATGGCATTGCGATGGACACCGGGGAAATCTTCAGTGCCTTGCAAACCGGGGTAATCGACGGCGCAGAAAACAACCCGCCGACCATGCTTGAACACAACCACTATCAGAACGCCAAGTTCTACAGCCTGACCGGGCACTTGATCCTGCCCGAGCCGATCGTGATGTCGAAAACCACCTGGAACAAACTCACCCCGGATCAACAGGCCCTGGTGAAAAAAGCGGCCAAGGCCGCGCAAGCCCAGGAGCGCACGTTGTGGGACGCCAAGACGGTGAGCAGTGAAGAAAAACTCAAGGCTGCCGGTGTCGAGTTCATTACCGTCGACAAGAAACCCTTCTACGAGGCCACCGCTTCGATCCGCGAGAAATACGGCGCGCCTTACGCCGATCTGATCAAGCGTATCGAAGCCGTTCAGTAACCCTCCCTGCCCTCAACGAAAGGCCCGGCAGCGCAGACCTCGATGGATGTCCGCGCCTGCCCGGTTACGGTGGAACCCGATGAAGAATCTGCTGCTGGGCATCAACGACCGGATCTACATGGCCTGCATATGGGTCGCCGGTCTGTCGGTGCTGACGATTTCCCTGATCATCCCTTGGGGGGTGTTTGCCCGTTACGTTCTCGGTACCGGTTCGAGCTGGCCGGAGCCGACTTCAATCCTGCTGATGATGGTCTTTACCTTCATCGGTGCCGCCGCCAGTTATCGCGCTGGCGCACACATGGCCGTGGCCATGCTGACCGACCGCATGCCTGCGCCACTGCGCAAAGGCATGGGCATCGTGTCGCAATTGCTGATGGCCACCATTTGCCTGTTCATGACCATTTGGGGCACCAAACTGTGCCTGTCGACCTGGAACCAGTTCATGAGCGCCCTGCCCACTTTGCGCGTGGGCATCACCTACATGCCCATCCCGATCGGTGGCGCGCTGACCATGATTTTCGTGCTGGAAAAATTGTTTCTGGGTGACCAGAGCAACCGCCGCGTGGTGCGGTTCGATCTGGTTGAAGAAAACGAAGGGGCTGCCTGATGGACGCGTTGATTCTGTTGGGCAGTTTTATTGTCTTGATCCTAATCGGCATGCCAGTGGCCTACGCCCTCGGGCTGTCGGCATTGATCGGCGCGTGGTGGATCGATATCCCGTTCCAGGCCCTGATGATTCAGGTGGCTGGTGGGGTGAACAAGTTTTCGCTGCTGGCGATCCCGTTCTTCGTCCTCGCTGGCGCGATCATGGCCGAAGGTGGCATGTCACGGCGGCTGGTGGCGTTCGCCGGGGTGCTGGTGGGATTCGTGCGCGGCGGCCTGTCGCTGGTCAACATCATGGCCTCGACGTTTTTTGGCGCGATCTCCGGCTCCTCGGTGGCCGATACCGCTTCGGTCGGTTCGGTGCTTATCCCGGAAATGGAGCGCAAAGGCTATCCGCGCGAGTTCTCCACGGCGGTCACCGTCAGTGGTTCGGTGCAGGCGTTGCTGACGCCGCCCAGCCATAACTCGGTGCTTTATTCCCTGGCGGCTGGCGGCACCGTGTCTATCGGCTCGCTGTTCATGGCCGGTGTCGTGCCCGGCCTGATGATGAGCGCGTGCCTGATGGCGCTGTGCTTGATCTTCGCGAAAAAACGCAACTACCCCAAAGGTGAAGTCATACCGCTGCGCGAGGCCTTGAAAATCTGCGGCGAGGCGATGTGGGGCATGATGGCGATGGTGATCATCCTGGGCGGGATTCTCTCGGGGATTTTTACCGCCACCGAGTCGGCGGCCATCGCCGTGCTGTGGTCATTCTTCGTGACGATGTTCATCTATCGCGACTACAAATGGAGCGAACTGCCGAAACTGATGCACCGCACCGTGCGGACCATTTCGATCGTGATGATCCTGATCGGCTTTGCCGCCAGCTTCGGTTACATCATGACCCTGATGCAGATCCCGGCAAAGATCACCACGATGTTCCTGACGCTGTCGGACAACCGCTACGTGATCCTGATGTGCATAAACGCCATGCTGTTGTTGCTGGGCACGGTGATGGACATGGCGCCGCTGATCCTGATCCTGACGCCGATCCTGATGCCGGTGATTCTGGGCATTGGCGTTGACCCGGTGCAGTTCGGCATGATCATGCTGGTCAATCTGGGGATCGGGCTGATAACGCCGCCGGTGGGCGCGGTGCTGTTTGTCGGTTCGGCGGTGGGCAAGGTGAGTATCGAGAGCACCGTGAAAGCGCTTATGCCGTTTTATGCGGTGCTGTTTCTGGTGTTGTTGCTGGTGACGTATGTTCCGGCGATTTCGCTGTGGTTGCCGCATCTGGTGCTGTAAACCGTCGCTGTGGTGAGGGAGCTTGCGCCCCTCGCCACAAGGTTCAACTCAAGCCCGCAGCAACATATAAACCGCCACCACCACACACACACTGGCAAACCCCACCTGCAACGCCCGCGCCGGCACCCGCGCGCTGAGCTTGCGGCCGATGATCATGCCAACAATGCTGGCGACGATAAACGCGACGCCCTGACTGTCGATGCGAACGCCGGCGTGAAACGCGCCGATCACACCGATGGCGGAAATCAGACTGATCACCATCAACGACGTTGCGACAATCGCGCGCATCTGCACGTCGGTCAGTTGCTTGAATGCCGGCACGATCAGGAAGCCGCCGCCCACACCGAGCAATCCGGACACCACACCGGTAATCGCGCCCAGCGCCGCAAGCGTGGCGGTGCATTTGGCCGTCCAGTCCAATCGGCCGGTTTGTTCATTGAGCATGCAATTCTTCTGGCCCCAACTGGCGTGGCCATGATCGCTGGGGCCCTGCTGCTGACGCTCACGGCGCAGCATGCGCCAGGCCACCATGACCATCAGCAGGCTGAACAGAATCATCAGGATCTTTTCCGACAATTGATGCGCGAAGTAGATCCCCAGCGGCGAAAACACCGCACCCAGCGCCGCAATCAGCAGCGCCGCACGATAACGCACCAGGCCATGGCGCAAGCCGTCGATGGCGCCGACCGCCGCCGCACTGCCGACCGCAAACAACGCCACCGGCGCTGCCTGGGTCATCGTCCAGCCGAGCCCGAGCACCAGCGCCGGCACCGCGAGAATCCCGCCGCCCGCCCCCGTCAGCCCAAGAACCAACCCCATCAGCACACCAAACAGACTTGCCAGCAACATAAGGAGTCCTCAGTCAACTTTGGACAGGGAAGTCAGCCACTCGCGCCCCTTGAGCATGCCGTGCCAGTAGAACCACGGCAGCAACGTTGCCTTGAGTAACCACGCCGAACGACGCGGCACCGTCGGGTCAAGGGGAAAGGTCGGCAGCAACTTCCCGGCATAACCGAACTCGGCGAGGATCACCTTGCCCTTCTCCACCGTCAGTGGGCATGAGCCATAACCGTCGTATTTCAGCGGCAGCGGCTGTTGCTTGCGTTGGGCCAACAGATTTTGCGCCACCACCACGACTTGCTTGCGCACCGCCGCCGCGGTTTTCGCATTGGTTGTGCCGCAGATATCACCCAGTGCGAACACCTCGGGATAACGCGGGTGCTGCAGGCTGTGCTGATTGACTTCACACCAGCCGGCAGCGTCGGCCAACGCACTTTGTGCGATGAAATCCGGGGAGACCTGCGGCGGTACGACGTGCAGCAAATCGAAGGTTTTTGCCTCGCGGGTGACGTTGCCGTCAGCGTCCTTGATCTCGAACCATGCCGTTTTCGCCGGGCCGTCGACCTTGACCAGATTGGCGTTGAAGGCCAGTCGGGCGTTGTACTTGTCGATGTACTTCATCAGCGGCGGCACGAACGTCGCCACGCCGA
Organism: Pseudomonas sp. NPDC087614; assembly: GCF_044743485.1. Lineage (NCBI taxonomy): Bacteria > Pseudomonadati > Pseudomonadota > Gammaproteobacteria > Pseudomonadales > Pseudomonadaceae > Pseudomonas > Pseudomonas sp. NPDC087614. Next base: position 73,704 of record NZ_JBIUWN010000015.1, read on the forward strand.
ACAATGCGGCGCCGGCAAGATTGAACTCGACATTGACGTTGTTCAGCACGCCGGTTTTACGCCAGTGATCGCAGGACAGGTACAGCGCCTTTTGCGGCGCACCGGCGCATTTGATCGGCATCGCCGGTTGTGTGAACAGCGCTTTGCCACCGCGCAATTTCTGCACCTGGTCCCAGGTGTATTGCGCGTGCTGATAGCTGTAGTTGGAGGTCACGCCGTGCTGACCAAGGCTTTGCTGCAAGCCTTCGATTTTTTCCCAGGCCAGACGCAGGCCGGGGCAGACGACAAGGTTTTGATAATTGACGATACGTTGATCGTTGAGGGTGAGTTGGCGAGTGTCCGGATCGACGTTGGTCACCGCTGCCTGCACCCAGGTGACTTGACGCGGTAGCACCTTGGTCATCGGTCTTACGGTGTCTTTCACGTCGTAGGCGCCAGCGCCGACCAGCGTCCACGCCGGTTGGTAGTAGTGCTGGGCGCTCGGTTCGATCACAGTGACTTTCAAGTGCCGATCGCGCTTGAGCAGACTGGCAACGAAAGCGATGCCGGCCGTACCGCCGCCGATGACCACGATATCTGCACTGATGGATGGGCCCCCGTGTTGATCGTTCATTGCTTGTTCCTTTTACTGCACGCAAGAAGGGTGTCGCCTTGACGCAAGTCCGCTCCCGAATCGGGTTTGTTTGCTGGCTGACATTTATGAGTGGCCCCAGCTTTTGACTACCGCCCCGCAATACAAACCGGAGAGGGTTTTCATCACCTGGATGACTTCCGGGCTGGCCAGGCCGTAAAAAATGTATTTGCCTTCGCGGCGCGTCGCGACCAAACCTTCATCACGCAGAATGCCGAGTTGCTGGGACAGGGTCGGCTGACGCACGCCGGTCATTTTTTCCAGTTCGCCGACGTTGCGCTCGCCCTGAGTCAGTTGGCACAGGATCAACAAGCGGTCCTCGTTGGCCAGGGCCTTGAGCAAGGCGCAGGCCTTGGAGGCCGAGGCGCGCAATTGCGCAACTTCACATTCGCTCAAACTGGATTGCATTTGCAGGAAGCCCTCAACGTCACTTAAGCTGCGAACATTATGTTTTTACATAAAGTGTTGCAAGCGACTTTTCGCCACCTGACTTTTCTCGTTCTCTGCACAGGTTCATGCCCATGCCCGCGCTGATTGAAGCTTTCCTCGACCCCACCTCCTGCACCTACACCTACGTGGTGTACGAGGCGGATGGCGGGCAATGCGCGATCGTCGACCCGGTGCTCGATTACGACGGCGCCGCCGGGCGCACCTGTACCGCTCAGGCCGACAAAATCATCGCCTTCGTCCGCGCACACAACCTGCAGGTGCAATGGCTGCTGGAAACCCACGCCCATGCCGATCACCTGTCCGCCGCACCGTATCTGCGTCGCGAGCTGGGCGGGAAGATCGCCATTGGCGAATCGATCAGCAAAGTGCAGAACGTGTTCAAGGCGCTGTTCAATCTGGAGCCTGAGTTCTGCGTTGATGGCTCACAGTTCGATCACCTGTTCGCCGCGAACGAGTCGTTCATGATCGGCAACCTCAAGGCCACCGCCCTGCATGTCCCCGGTCACACCCCGGCGGATATGGCTTACCTGATCGACGGCGAACAGATTCTGGTCGGCGACACGTTGTTCATGCCTGACGTCGGCACTGCGCGCTGCGACTTCCCCGGCGGCAATGCTCATCAGTTGTTCAACTCGATCCACAAACTTTTGGCCTTCCCGGCGAGTGTGAAGCTTTACGTTTGCCACGATTACCCGCCTGAAAGTCGCCCGGCACGCTGCCAGACCACCGTCGGCGAACAGCGCAAAAGCAACATCCATGTGCATGACGGCATTGATGAAGCGGCGTTTGTAGACATGCGCACAAAACGCGATGCCGGGTTGGGCATGCCGACGCTACTGCTGCCGGCGATCCAGGTGAATGTGCGTGCGGGGAATTTTCCGGCGCCAGAGGACAATGGCGCGGTCTACCTCAAGATCCCACTGAATCTCTTGTAGAGAATACTCTCTTAACTATCTGAAATAAAAGACTTTCCTACACTCTCTGGCGATAGAGATGAACTGGAAAAAATCCCGCCGACGGCCAGACTTCATTGGGTATACATTCAATGGAGTCTTTACAACATGGATATTCGTCAAAACCACCGCGACATGACAAAGGCGCAAAAAAACGCCTTCATCGATGCGGTTCTGTTACTAAAAAACAATGTCGACAGCGTCCTGCGGCCCGGACAACAAAGTCGCTACGATGACTTTGTACAAATCCACAAAAACTCGATGGGGCGAGGCAACCCCCTGACGCCCAACCCCCATCGCAGCCCCTTGTTCTTCCCTTGGCACCGAGTTCTGATCCGCCAGTTTGAACTGGCCTTGCAGGTTGCCGCCAACAACCCAGGCATAACACTGCCTTATTGGAACTGGCAAATCACAGGGCCAGACAATCCCTTCACCTCAAGCTTCATGGGCGGGAACGGTGACAACACACAAGATCAGCGCGTAACAAGCGGCCCATTTTCCAGCGAGCATTCTCAATTCAACGTCGCCGTTTGGGACGAAGGCACCGGCAATCCGGGCGTCCGCCGCAACCTCGGAGCACAAGAGACCTTGCCCTCTGCCGAAGCGGTTATTTCAGCCTTGAACAGAACGCCCTATTGGCAAGCCACCGATCAAGCAGGCTGGGAAAACTCCGCTGAACGCGAGCTTCACAATCCGGTGCACGCCTGGATCGGTGGCAGCATGGCCGAAGCCTCCTCGCCCAACGACCCGATCTTTTTCCTGCACCACTGCTACCTCGACCTGCTCTGGGAGCGCTGGAAGCACCAACACCCCAACATTCCTTCCTTTCCATCGGATGAAATGAGTGGATCAATACTGGTGTTTCACCCTGCCAACGAGCCTGCGCCCTGGATGCAAACCTACACCGTGCAGCAGACGCTGTTCACCGAAGAGCTCGATTACCGCTACGAGGACATCTGACGGTACATGACGCTCAATTGCCCAAGGTCAAACCGTTCGCCGGCAATGGCAACGCGGTTTTGTAGCGCACCTGCTTCAGCGCAAAGCTCGACCGGATGTTCGCCACGCCCGGCACCTTGGTCAGAAAGTCCATCATGAACCGCTCCAGCGACTGAATGGTCGGCACCAGGACCCTGATCAGGTAATCCGGGTCGCCGGCCATCAGATAGCACTCCATCACTTCGGGGCGATCGGAAATCGCCTCTTCAAAATGCTGCAATGCTTCCTCGACCTGCTTTTCCAGGCTGACATGAATGAACACATTGACGTGCAGGCCCAGCAGATCGGCGTCCAGCAAAGTGACCTGCTCACGAATCAGCCCCAACTCTTCCATTGCTTTGACCCGGTTGAAGCACGGGGTGGGCGACAAATTCACCGAGCGAGCGAGGTCGGCGTTGGTGATGCGCGCATTCTCCTGAAGGCTGTTGAGAATGCCGATGTCGGTACGGTCCAGTTTGCGCATGAGACAAAACCACCTGTTTTTTATGTTTATGCAGAATTTTTATCTGCAAATGATCTGAGGCGCAATGAAACAGAGATAAATATTCTTCTTGGCCGGGCCTATGATTGTTGTAGGACAAGATTTCTTTTACCGAAGAATGACTGCCAGCTCACTACAAGAAATTCACAAGATCGAGCGTAGAAGCCATGACCCAAGCGTATGAACCGCTGCGTCTGCACGTCCCTGAACCTTCGGGCCGCCCAGGCTGCAAAACCGACTTTTCCTACCTGCATCTGACCGATGCCGGTACGGTGCGCAAACCTCCCATCAACGTAGAACCCGCCGACACCGCCGACCTGGCCCGTGGCCTGATTCGCGTGCTCGACGATCAAGGCAACGCTCTGGGCCCCTGGGCTGAAAACGTGCCGGTGGAGATTCTCCGCAAGGGCATGCGCGCCATGCTCAAGACGCGGATCTACGACAACCGGATGGTCGTCGCCCAGCGTCAGAAAAAGATGTCCTTCTACATGCAGAGCCTGGGCGAAGAAGCCATCGGCAGCGCTCAGGCCCTGGCGCTGAACATCGACGACATGTGCTTCCCGACCTACCGCCAGCAAAGCATCCTGATGGCCCGCGAGGTACCGCTGGTCGACTTGATCTGCCAACTGCTGTCCAACGAGCGCGATCCGCTCAAGGGCCGTCAGTTGCCGATCATGTACTCGGTGAAAGACGCCGGGTTCTTCACCATCTCCGGCAACCTCGCGACCCAGTTCATTCAGGCCGTGGGCTGGGGCATGGCTTCGGCAATCAAGGGCGACACCAAAATCGCCTCGGCGTGGATCGGCGACGGCGCCACCGCCGAATCGGATTTCCACACCGCCCTCACCTTCGCTCACGTTTACCGCGCGCCGGTAATCCTCAACGTGGTCAATAACCAGTGGGCGATCTCGACCTTCCAGGCCATCGCCGGCGGTGAAGCCACCACCTTCGCCGGACGCGGCGTCGGTTGCGGCATCGCCTCACTGCGGGTTGACGGCAACGACTTCTACGCGGTCTACGCCGCTTCCGCCTGGGCTGCCGAACGTGCCCGCCGTAACCTTGGCCCGACCATGATCGAGTGGGTCACCTACCGCGCCGGCCCGCACTCGACCTCCGACGATCCGTCGAAATACCGCCCTGCCGACGACTGGAGCCATTTCCCGCTGGGCGACCCGATTGCCCGCCTGAAACAGCACTTGATCAAGGTCGGCCACTGGTCGGACGAAGAACATGCCGCCGTCAGTGCCGAACTCGAAGCTGAAGTGATTGCCGCACAGAAACAGGCCGAACAGTACGGCACCCTCGCCGGCGGCCAGATCCCGAGCGCCGCAACCATGTTCGAAGACGTCTACAAAGAGATGCCGGAGCACTTGAAGCGCCAGCGTCAGCAGTTGGGGATCTGACATGAACGATCACAACAACAATATTCAGTTGGAAACCGCCATGACCACGACCACCATGACCATGATCCAGGCCCTGCGCTCGGCCATGGATGTGATGCTTGAGCGTGATGACAATGTCGTCGTGTTCGGTCAGGACGTCGGTTATTTCGGTGGCGTGTTCCGTTGCACCGAAGGCCTGCAAACCAAGTACGGCACCTCGCGAGTATTCGACGCGCCGATCTCCGAAAGCGGCATCGTCGGCGTCGCCGTCGGCATGGGCGCTTACGGCCTGCGCCCGGTGGCCGAGATCCAGTTTGCCGACTATGTCTACCCGGCTTCCGACCAGATCATTTCCGAAGCGGCGCGCCTGCGTTACCGCTCGGCTGGCGAGTTCACCGCACCCATGACCCTGCGCATGCCTTGCGGTGGCGGTATTTACGGCGGCCAGACCCACAGCCAGAGCATCGAGGCGATGTTCACTCAAGTCTGCGGCCTGCGCACCGTCATGCCATCCAACCCGTATGACGCCAAGGGCCTGCTGATCGCCTCCATCGAAAACGATGACCCGGTGATCTTTCTTGAGCCAAAGCGCCTGTACAACGGCCCGTTCGACGGTCACCACGACCGTCCGGTAACGCCGTGGTCAAAACACCCGCAAGCCCAGGTTCCGGACGGCTATTACACCGTGCCGCTGGACGTCGCCGCGATCACCCGTCCAGGCAAGGACGTGACCGTGTTGACCTACGGCACCACCGTTTATGTGTCGCAAGTCGCCGCTGAAGAGAGCGGTGTCGACGCCGAAGTCATCGACCTGCGCAGCCTGTGGCCGCTGGACCTGGACACCATCGTCAAGTCGGTTAAGAAAACCGGGCGCTGCGTCGTGGTCCACGAAGCCACACGCACCTGCGGTTTCGGCGCCGAACTGGTGTCGTTGGTGCAAGAGCATTGCTTCCATCACCTGGAAGCGCCAATCGAACGCGTCACCGGTTGGGACACCCCCTACCCGCACGCGCAAGAGTGGGCGTATTTCCCTGGGCCGTCCCGAGTGGGCGCGGCGCTGAAACGGGTCATGGAGGTCTGAATGGGCACGCACGTTATCAAGATGCCGGACATCGGCGAAGGCATCGCAGAAGTAGAGCTGTCGCAATGGCACGTCAAGGTGGGCGATCTGGTCGTTGAAGATCAGGTGCTGGCCGATGTGATGACCGACAAGGCGATGGTCGATATCCCGTCGCCGGTACACGGCAAGGTCATTGCGCTGGGCGGTCAGCCGGGCGAAGTGATGGCGGTCGGCAGTGTACTGATCAGCATTGAAGTGGAAGGCGCGGGTAACTTGAAAGAGTCCGCAGCCCCTGCACCCGTCAAAGAGGCAGCGGTTGCCGTACCTGCGAAAACCGAAACTCCCGTTGAAAACAAATCCGCCGCCATAGCGCGCCCGGCCCCTGCCTGCCAAGGCCCGGTGGTTGCCCGCGAGGCCGATGAACGTCCGCTGGCCTCGCCGGCCGTGCGTAAACATGCACTGGATCTGGGTATTCAGTTGCGCCTGGTACGCGGCACTGGCCCGGCCGGCCGCGTCTTGCACGACGACCTCGAAGCCTATCTGGCGCAAGGTCAATCCAACGCCTCGGCGCCTGCATCGGCGGCCTACGCCCAGCGTCACGACGAAGAGCAGATTCAAGTGATCGGCATGCGCCGCAAGATCGCCCAGCGCATGCAGGACGCCACTCAGCATGCCGCGCACTTCAGCTATGTCGAAGAAATCGACGTCACCGCGATCGAAGAACTGCGCGCGCATTTGAATGCAAAGCATGGCGCCAGCCGTGGCAAATTGACCTTGCTGCCATTTCTGGTGCGCGCGCTCGTGGTTGCCCTGCGCGACTTCCCGCAGATGAACGCCCGTTACGATGACGAAGCCCAGGTCATCACCCGCCTCAGCGCAGTGCATGTCGGCGTCGCCACGCAAAGCGATGTCGGCCTGATGGTCCCGGTGGTGCGTCACGCCGAGGCGCGCAGCCTGTGGGACAGCGCCGCTGAAATTTCGCGCCTGGCCAACGCTGCACGCCATGGCAAGGCCAGCCGCGACGAACTGTCAGGTTCGACCATCACCCTGACCAGCCTCGGTGCGCTGGGTGGCATCGTCAGCACGCCGGTGCTGAACCTGCCGGAAGTGGCAATCGTCGGCGTCAACAAAATCGTCGAGCGGCCAATGGTCGTCAAAGGCCAGGTGGTGATCCGCAAGATGATGAACCTCTCCAGCTCCTTCGATCACCGTGTGGTCGATGGCATGGACGCGGCGCTCTTTATCCAGGCCATTCGTGGCTTGCTCGAACAACCCGCCACTTTGTTTGTGGAGTAAGGCGCGCATGCAAACTTTGAACACCACGCTGCTGATCATCGGCGGCGGCCCCGGCGGTTATGTGACGGCGATTCGCGCCGGGCAACTGGGTATAGCGACGATTCTGGTGGAGGGCCAATCGCTGGGCGGCACCTGCCTGAACATCGGCTGCATTCCGTCCAAGGCACTGATCCATGTGGCTGAGCAGTTTCATCAGACTCAGCATCACCATCAGCACTCGGCGCTGGGCATCAGCGTTCCGGCACCGACTCTGGACATTAACAAGAGCGTCGAGTGGAAAGATGGCATTGTTGATCGCCTGACCACTGGCGTCGCCGCCCTGCTGAAAAAGAACAAGGTTCAAGTGATCCAAGGCTGGGCCAACGTCATCGACGGCAAAACCGTCGAAGTGGCTGGCACTCGCATTCAGTGCGAACACTTGGTACTGGCCACCGGTTCCACCAGCGTTAACTTGCCGATCCTGCCCATTGGCGGTCCGATCATTTCCTCCACCGAAGCTCTGGCGCCAAAGTCAGTGCCCAAGCGTTTGGTGGTGGTCGGTGGCGGTTACATCGGTCTGGAGTTGGGTATTGCTTATCGCAAGCTCGGTGCCGAGGTCAGTGTGGTCGAAGCGCAGGATCGCATCCTGCCGGCCTACGACGCCGAACTGACGCAACCGGTGCACGAAGCGCTGAAGCAACTGGGCGTAAAACTGTATCTCAAGCACAGTGTTCTGGGTTTCGACGGCACTTTGCAGGTGCGTGATCCGAACGGCGACACCCTGAATCTGGAAACCGATCAAGTGCTGGTCGCCGTCGGTCGCAAACCCAACACTCAGGGCTGGAACCTCGAAGCGCTGAATCTGCAGATGAACGGCTCGGCGATCAAGATCGACAGCCGCTGCCAGACCAGCATGCGCAACGTCTACGCCATCGGTGACCTGAGCGGCGAGCCGATGCTGGCTCACCGCGCCATGGCGCAAGGCGAAATGGTCGCCGAACTGATCAGCGGCAAACACCGCGAATTCAACCCCACCGCCATCGCAGCCGTTTGCTTCACCGACCCGGAACTGGTGGTGGTCGGCCAGACGCCGGACGAGGCCAGGACGGCCGGGCTGGACTGCATCGTGGCCAGCTTCCCGTTCGCCGCCAATGGCCGGGCGATGACTCTGGAGTCCAAAAGCGGCTTTGTGCGGGTGGTCGCTCGTCGGGACAATCATGTGATTGTCGGCTGGCAGGCGGTGGGAGTCGGTGTTTCCGAGTTGTCGACTGCGTTTGCGCAGAGCCTGGAAATGGGCGCACGACTGGAAGACATTGGCGGCACCATTCACGCGCATCCGACACTGGGTGAAGCGGTGCAGGAAGCAGCGTTGCGAGCTCTTGGACATGCGTTGCATCTGTAAAGGAGGGTGGCAGTGATGGCCTCTTCGCAAGCAAGCCCGTTCCCACAGGGGGAATGCATTTCAAATGTGTGTGGGCTTGCTGGCGAATTCTTGAGGCCAACACGATTTATCTGTCTGTCATCCGATAGTCCGGGCTGCGAAACCGCTCAAGAATGAAGTATTGTTGTGCCCATCCAAAAAACGTCAGAAGCCTTGAACCGTTTCGACGGTTGTTCAGTGATAGAGGGTGTCATGGGTAACGAAAGCATCAATTGGGACAAGCTGGGTTTTGACTACATCAAGACCGACAAACGCTATCTGTCGTACTTTCGCGATGGCGAGTGGGACAAAGGCACCCTGACCGAAGATAACGTGCTGCACATCAGCGAAGGCTCGACGGCCCTTCACTATGGCCAGCAGTGCTTCGAAGGCATGAAGGCCTATCGTTGCAAGGACGGTTCGATCAACCTGTTCCGCCCGGACCAGAATGCCCTGCGAATGCAACGCAGTTGCGCGCGTCTGCTGATGCCAATGGTGGAAACCGAGCAGTTCATCGAAGCCTGTAAGGCAGTGGTTCGCGCCAACGAGCGTTTCATCCCGCCGTACGGCACCGGCGGCGCGCTGTACCTGCGTCCGTTCGTGATCGGCGTGGGTGACAACATCGGCGTGCGTACTGCTCCCGAGTTCATCTTCTCGATCTTCTGCATCCCGGTTGGCGCCTACTTCAAAGGCGGCCTGACCCCGCACAACTTCCAGATTTCCAGCTACGACCGCGCCGCCCCACAAGGCACCGGTGCAGCCAAGGTCGGCGGTAACTATGCGGCCAGCCTGATGCCAGGCTCCAAAGCGAAGCAAGCCCACTTCGCCGACGCTATCTATCTGGATCCGATGACCCACACCAAGATCGAGGAAGTCGGTTCGGCCAACTTCTTCGGGATCACCCACGACAACAAATTCGTGACCCCGAAGTCGCCATCGGTACTGCCGGGCATCACTCGTCTGTCGCTGATCGAACTGGCCAAATCGCGCCTGGGCCTGGAAGTGGTTGAAGGTGATGTGCTGATCGACAAGCTCTCCGACTTCAAGGAAGCCGGCGCTTGCGGCACTGCTGCCGTGATCACCCCGATCGGTGGCATCAGCTACAACGACCATCTGCACGTATTCCACAGCGAAACCGAAGTCGGCCCTGTGACCCAGAAGCTCTACAAAGAACTGACCGGCGTGCAAACCGGCGACATCGAAGCGCCAGCGGGCTGGATCGTCAAGGTTTGATCTGACGGCCGCAGATGCAAGAAAGCCCCCACGGAGTGATCCGTTGGGGGCTTTTTATTTGATCGTTTATTTATGCGCAATACGTTTACCCGACCGACCGGCAATCCCGCTCGCTTGCCCATCCTGTTGTTTGCCCATGCGCGCCTGAGTAATCAGCCCGGGAATCAACTCCCCCTCCGGCAGGTTTTTCCAGAAGCGCACCGGCAAATGCCCTTGCATGACTTTTGGATTCAACCGCGCCGGGTTGAAGATGTGGCTGTAATAGGTCAACCAGAGATCGCCATGCGGATCATCGACGTTCTGCGCCAATTGCTGCCACTCCACGGGGCACCGGCGCTGATGGATCAATTGTTCGCCGTCGTAATACACCCCGTCACGGGGTGTGGCGATCAACCAGCGGTGGCGGCCCATGCGTGCGACGAAATGCTCACTGGCACAGTGCAGGATGTCGTGGGCCGGTTCATGCCACGCCACGTATTGCGGCCCTGGCAGATCTTTCGGTCGCTCGATGAAGCGCACGAATGCATGGAGGTGATGCGCTTCGCGCTGAACTTGCTTGATCCGCCGCTGCAATTCACTGCCCAGCTTGTCGCCGGCCATCATCGCCGTGCGGTCGCCGTGACTGACGCGCCACAACACTTCATACAGCAGGCTCCAGCGCTGGTCGCCCCGATAACTGGCTGCACGCTCCAGGGTGTCGAGCAAGGTACGCGGGATGCGCGCCTGAAACGGCCCTTGGCCTTTGGGCACGGACTGGTCGCCGGCAAACAGATCGCCCACCCCTTCCGAGGCCCAGCTCACCAGGCTCGGATCGATTTCATGGCTCAGTAACCAGCGAGCCTGTTGCCGCCAAGTGTCGAACAGGTCATCGCAATCCAGATCGATCATCCCCACAACCCCATCTGTTGCGGCATCGGCCGGTCGCGCAATTGCTGATACAGCATATGACTGGTGACCTCGGCTTGCTGCGGATGGTAATCGCTGGTGATGATGAACGGCCTGGCTTTGGCCAGTACGCACCGCATGCGCGCCACGTCCTCGTAGCGAATCCGCCGCTGTCGGCGCAGCTCCACCAGGCGTTCGGTGGTGCGCAGGCCAATACCGGGAATACGGGCGATCAGGGCCGGTTCAGCACGATTGAGGTCCAGCGGAAACACCTCGCGATTCTGCAACGCCCACGCCAGTTTCGGATCGATATCCAGCGCCAGATTCCCCGGCCCCTTGAGCAGCTCACCGGCGCTGTAGCCATAGCTGCGCAAGAGAAAATCGGCCTGATACAACCGATGCTCACGCATCAAGGGGGGCGCAGCCAGCGGTACGCTTTTCGGGCTGTCGGGGATCGGACTGAACGCCGAATAGTAAACCCGGCGCAGCCGGAAGTTGCCGTACAACGCCTGCGCACTGTGGAGAATGGTGCTGTCGTCGGTGTCGTCAGCGCCGACGATCATCTGGGTGCTTTGCCCGGCCGGCGCGAATTTAGGCGCGCGTGGTTCGTTGCGCACGGTCTGTTCGCCGGTGTAGATGGTCCGCATAGCCTGTTTGATCGAGACAATCTGTTTCTCTGGCGCCAGGGTTTGCAGGCTGGCATCGGTGGGCAACTCGATGTTGACGCTCAAGCGATCGGCGTAACGCCCGGCCTCCTCGATCAGTGCCGGGTCAGCTTCGGGAATGGTCTTGAGGTGGATATAACCGCGAAACTCGTGCTCTTCGCGCAGAAGCTTCGCAACCCGCACCAGTTGCTCCATGGTGTAGTCCGCGGAGCGGATGATCCCGGAGCTGAGAAACAGCCCGCTGACACAGTTGCGCCGATAGAAATCCAGGGTCAACGCCACGACTTCTTCCGGCGTGAAACGGGCACGCGGCACGTCGCTGGAACGGCGGTTGACGCAGTATTGGCAGTCGTAAAGACAGAAATTGGTCAGCAGAATCTTCAGTAGCGACACGCAGCGCCCGTCCGGCGTGTAGCTGTGGCAAATGCCCATGCCATCGGTCGAGCCTACTCCGCTCTTGCCCTCGGAACTGCGCTTGGGCGCACCGCTGCTCGCGCAGGATGCGTCGTACTTGGCGGCGTCGGCGAGGATGCTGAGCTTGTCGATGATTTGCATGGCGAAGGCTCTTTACTGGTTGCATATACAGTATCGAGTCTATTGGATTGGCACAAGGTGCAAAGCAGATCAAACGCTCGCCGCTACAGGGGAACGCCATGATCGGCAGGCGTTGCCACGGACGGCGATGTTTTAAGCCTTGCTTGCGCCGCCAATTGGATACCGAACCGCGCGCTGAGCGCTCTGTGCCCCGCCGCTGTCAGCGCCAATGCCCGACTGTCCAGATCCTGCGTCACCCATTTGCGCTCCAACGCGGTTTGCAGCAGTGCAGCGCCCAGCGCCCCCCCTAGGTGTGGCCGGCGCATGCTCCAATCCAGGCACGGGCAGGCAAACTTGCGGCGCAGTGCATTCAAGTCCTGCACTTCAATACCCAACCCTGCAAATAACGCCGCGCCACTGTCACTCAAGCGATACGTCTGCTCGTCGGTTTCCACCAGCCACCCGGCATCGATCAAACGGTCATGCAGCAACACCGCCAACGTTCCGGCCATGTGGTCGTAACAGGTGCGGGCAAATTGCAGGCGATCCGGCGTGTGCGGCTTGAAGGTCGGCGCGGCGCTCTGGCCGATCACCATCAGGGCTTCCAGCGCCTGGGCGACGCGTTTGTCGGCGAGGCTGTAATAACGATGGCGGCCCTGCACATGCAGACGCACCAACGCCAGATCCTTCAGTTTGCTCAGGTGCGCGCTGGCGGTGGACGCACTGACTTCGCCGATAGCCGCCAGCTCCGTGCTGGTGCGGGCGTGACCGTCCATCAGCGCGCAGAGGATTTTCGTCCGGGTCGGTTCCGCGATGGCGGCGGCCACTTGCGAGACGCCGATGTCTTGATGTTCTGCGTGCATATTTCGCTCCCCGACGAATCATCGCCGTTACAGACTGGAGATAGTAGCAACACTTTCCTCTCCGACAAGGCTACGAACATGGACCCGATCGTCGCGGCGACGCATGCCGACCCCTACCCGTATTACGAAACACTGCGCGCCGAGGGAGGGCTGATGTTTCACCCCGAACTGAAATTGTGGGTCGCCAGCACGGCCCGTGCGGTTTGTGCGGTTCTGGCTCATCCCGACTGCCGGGTGCGTCCGGTGCAGGAGCCGGTGCCCAAAGCGATCGCCGAGGGCATGGCCGGTAAAGTCTTCGGTCAGTTGATGCGAATGAACGAAGACGAAACCCAGCGCTGTCCACGTTCGGCCATCGAGCCGGCATTGACGCTGGTCGACAGCGATGAAGTTCAGGCGTTGGTGAGCGCACGCCTGATCTGCGCGAACGCCGATGGCGTGCATAAAGCCATGTTCAGGGGGCCGGTCTGTGTGGTCGCGGTGTTGCTCGGGTTCGCCCCCGCACAGGCTCGGGCAATCAGTGAGTTGACCGGGGATTTTGTCGCGTGCCTGTCACCGTTGAGCAATGACGTGCAACTGGCGGCCGCCCACGCAGCGGCGCAGCAGTTGCACGGATATTTCACCGAGTTGCTCGCCGGCCCGCGGGAGCAAACGACTTTGCTGGCCGGCATCACGCAGCGATTCGAGGGGAGCGAGCAAACCCTGATCGCCAACCTGATCGGTCTCTGCTCACAGACGTTTGAAGCGTGCGCAGGATTGATCGGCAATGCGCTGGTGGCTTTGCGGCGAGCCCCAGCGCTACGCACAGCCTCCATTGAGGCGCTACTGGCTGAAGTGCAGCGCTTCGACCCTGCGGTGCAGAACACCCGGCGATTTGTCGCAACCTCCTGCGACATCGACGGGGTTCGCCTGGAGGCGGGCCAGGTGATTGTGCTGCTACTGGCCTCGGCCAACCGTGATCCTGCACTCAATGAAAACCCCGACCGGTTTGCACTGGATCGCCCCAACCGCCGCAGTTTCAGTTTTGGCAGCGGTCGCCATCAGTGTCCGGGGCAAGCGCTGGCGATGACGATTGCCAGCGCAACGGTCAAGGCAATCGTCGATCTCGGCATCGATCTTGATCGCCTGAGCTGGCACTACCGCCCTTCTCTTAACGGGCGCATTCCACTGTTCAGCGAGGTACAGCGTTAGGCGCGGTGCAATTCGATGGTCAGGTGCGATAGCTCATGCACCGGGCTCATCGGTGGCGTCGAGCAATACGGCAGCGCTGTCACGCATCAGGTTGTAGGCCCATTTGGCGATGACAATGGCGCCGACAATACCCAGGGCCGGGTCCAGCCACACCCAGCCGACGAAGGTGTGCGAATAGATTAGTCAGTCGCTCAGACCGCCAATTGCAAAATCAACCAGCTATTGGCCCCGCTGATCAGCACAAACAAGCCCCACGCCAGCACGCGAGTCGGCCAGCGGTTCACGAATGGCCCCATCAGTTGCTTGTCGTTGGTCATGCGAATCAGCGGATACAAGGCAAACGGCAGTTGCAGGCTCAACACCACCTGGCTGAGCACCAGCAATTTGCCCACTGCGCCGTCACCCATGAGCCAAACACCGATGAACGCCGGAATCAACGCCAGTCCTCGGGTAATCAGCCGCCGTTGCCAGCAGGGAATCCGCAGATTCAGGTAACCCTCCATGATCACCTGGCCGGCGATGGTGCCGGTAAAGGTCGAGCTCTGCCCGGACGCGAGCAACGCCACACCGAACAGCACGCTGGCCAGCGCGCCGCCCACCAGTGGGTCCAGCAGGTGATAGGCATCCTGAATCTCTACCACGTCGGTATGACCGGACTGGTGAAAAGCGGCCGCCGCGAGGATCAGAATTGCCGCGTTGACCAGTAACGCCAGCGCCAGCGAACCGATGGTGTCGATGCGCGCGAGTTTCACCGCGTCCTGTTTGCTCGCCAGATCCTTACCGATCATCCGCGTCTGCACGATGGAGGTGTGCAAATAAAGGTTATGCGGCATGACGGTGGCGCCCAGAATGCCGATCGCCAGGTACAACGGCGCGGCATCGCTGATGGCGGCCAGTGACGGTTTGAAGCCCTGAGCCACGTCCGGCCAGTACGGCTTGATCAGCAACAATTCAACGAAAAAACACACGCCAATGGTGGCGACCAACACCAGCATGATCGCTTCGAGGCGGCGGAACCCGCGATTCTGCAGGGCCAACACCAGCAACGTATCGAAGGCTGTCAGCGCGATACCGAACGTCAGCGAACAACCAAGCAACAAGTGAAACGCCAGCGCGCAACCAAGGACTTCGGCAAGGTCGGTGGCAATAATCGAGATCTCTGCCAACACCCATTGCAGCCGCGCAGTCGGGGTGCTGTAGCGCTCGCGGGACAATTGCGCCAGATCGCGGCCGGTGGCGATGCCCAGGCGCGAACACAGGCATTGCACGACCATGCCAGCCAGACTCGCCAGCAGCACGACAAACAGCAGGCTGTAGCCAAACCGCGAACCCGCCTCGATCGCCGTCGCCCAGTTGCCCGGATCCATATAGCCGATCGACACCAGCAAGCCAGGGCCGGCGAAGCGCAGCACGCGCTTGAAAAACGAAGCATTGGGATCTACCGCAACGCTGCCAGCCACTTCCGGCGGGCAAAACGGCGCGGTGGCGATTTTGGGCAAGCTGAATTTCACGCACACATCCAGAAACAAGTCGAAAGACGCAGCTTAGACGTTTCGCCCCCTGTGATGAAAGCTCAGGATCCGGCCACACCCAGTAGTTGCTGACGCAATTCGGGACTGCGTGTACGTGGACTCAACCAGATATCAAAAAATGCGCGGGCGAACTGTGGGTCGTCGATTTCGTGCTGCAACTGTTGGCCAACAAAAAACCGCGCCCCCTGCCCCGGCAAATAAACCCCGGTGATGCGGGTGCCTGCACGGACGTCGACGAACGCCTGCTGCATTTGCGTCTGCCAGACGGCCAGTTGCGCCGGGCTGATCGAAGAACCCGCCAGACGTTTGATTTCATCCACACTGGCCTCGACCAGATCGTCGCGAGAAATCCTGCGCAGGTAGATCAACTCCAGCGCAAAGGGCTGCCCCTCCACCAGCGGTTGGGCGGCGCTCCACAGCCGCGCGTTATAAACGTCGAAACCGAACACACTGAAATCGCCGGTGCCGATGATTCTGGCGCCGGGCACTTCGTCCTGCCAGTTGGCCCAGGCAGGCGCCACCAGCAAGGCCCACAAGCCGATGGCGCAGCACCCACGCCAGACATTCTGTGTTCTGCTCATCACGTCATCGACTCCGGTAAACCCTGATAGACAAAGCATAGCCTGTGTGCCTTCGGCATTTTGTATACAACAAAGCCTCACATATGCGGCAATCCGTTGACAGCGATGCTACCGTGACCGCCTCTCACCCGACGGAGACACCTGCGTGCTGATCCTCAAGTTGCTGTTGATTCCCGGTTTTCTGCTGCTGATATCTTTGGCGGGCAAACACTGGGGGCCAAGCGTGGCCGGGTGGCTGTCGGGGTTGCCGGTGGTCGTTGGGCCGATCCTGTTTTTCCTCGCCATCGAACAGGGCCCAGCGTTTGCAGCGCAATCAGCGGTGGCCGCGTTGTCAGCGATGTTCGCGATGATTGCGTTCTGCATCACCTACGCGCAGGTCGCGCAACGGGCCAACTGGGCTTGGGCGTTGAGCATGTCCCTGGCGGTCTGGGCTTTGCTGGCACTGGTACTGTCACGGATTCCCGCGTCTCTGCCGTTTTCGGTGCTGGCGGCGGCGGTTGCCCTACTGGCGGCGCCCTACCTGTTTCCCAACGTGCAGCCGCCGCTCAGCAGTCCGGTTCCGAAGTCGGACAGATTGATCTGGCGGATGATCGCCGGCGCCGCGCTGACGCTGGTGGTGACCATGCTCGCAAGCACTGTCGGCGAACGCTGGAGCGGCCTGCTTGCGGTGTTCCCGGTGCTTGGCAGTGTGATGGCGGTGTTTTCCCAGCAAACCCGCGGCCCTGAATTTACCGCCGCACTGCTACGGGCGACCGCGACGGGAATGTATTCGTTCTCGGCGTTTTGTCTGGTCTCGGCACTGACATTGCCGACCCTGGGCCTTGGTGGATTTGCCTTGGGAGTGGCGGTGTCGGTGGCGATGCTGGGCGTCACCAGGCTGCTATTGGCCCGCCCCGCCCCCAGGCAACAGACGCAATAACCCGTCAGACGAATCGCGCTGGAATGCTCTGCATGCTCCGTGGGATGATCGCCCGCCTCGCGCGACCATTCACCGGAGATTCCCATGTCATTGCTGAGCAAAAAAGCCGTCGTCCTGTTAGTCGCGGCTGTCGCCGGTCTAGGCGCCATCAACGCTCAAGCGGCCAAGCCCAAGGAAAAAGCCGCCACCGAGAAGGTCTCGATGCTGGGTGGCAAGTTCACCTTCGTGCTGCCCAAAGGCTTCGTTGCCGACCCGCTACCCGCTAGCCCGACCGGCGCCAAGGGCACCATGTACACCAACCAGGCGACTAAAACCGTGGTCATCGCCGCCGAAAACCAGATTCCCGAAGGCAACAACGTCAAGGACAACGACAGCGAGTTCCTCGACGGTAGCGTCTCTGACTTCATCGACGCCCAGCGCAAAGCCTTGCCGGACTTCAACAAACTCAGCGAAAAAAGCCTGACCCGCAAAGGCACAGGGCTGGGCCTGCGTCAGGTCGACAGCACCGCCACTCAGGGCGGCGGCCAGACGCTCAACACCACGTTGATGGCCGGTTCCGGTACGAAGATGGCACTGGTCCAGGTGATCTCGCGGGTCAGCGACAAGCAAGGTCACGATGCGCTGGTGAAAACCATCCTCAAGGATTGAGTTGCTGCAACCAGCCATTCAGATCCCGCAGTTCGGCCGCGCTGATGCTGTGGCCGACCCCGGGATAAGCGTGAAACTGCGGTGTGTATTTGAGCTTCTGCAGCCGCTCGTTGGCGGCAGTGCCGTCGCGATACGGCACGCGATCATCGGCGGTGCCATGGCCGATGAAGATGCTCAGCGGCAGCGGTTGTTGTTCAGGCCTGAGCTCGGCTTTCAACACCGGCAATAAACGCCCGCTCAACGCCGCGATGCCGCCCACGGCCACGGGTGGGCGCAGCCCCACCTCGTAGGTCATCATGGCGCCCTGACTGAAACCGATCAGGTACACCTTGTCCGGCGTGGTGTGATATTTCTTCGCCGCTTGCGCGACAAAATCCCTCAGCTTCTGACCGCTGACCTTCAGATCATCAGTCTCGCCGTTGTAGGCGCCTTCGCCTTTTTTGCGAAACCACTGGAATCGCCCTTCACCCAACGCCAACGGAGCCTGCACGGAGAGGTAGTTGTACTGCGCCGGCAGCTGGAATTTCATGCCGATCAGATCGGCCTCGTTACTGCCGTAGCCGTGCAGGAAAATCACCAGCGGACGCGGATCGGCGTCTGGGTGAACCTGTTCGATGTACTTGAGCGGCAGATCGCTTTGCAGGGTGGTTTGAGCCTGAACAGCGCTGGACGCCAGCAGGGTCAACAGAGCAAACACCTTCAACATACGTTTTCCTCCACTGGGTGCAGGGTTTGGGGTGAGCCTAACACCCTGAAACGAGGATCCAAATGACGGGGATTGCTGATGCCGCCTTCGCTGGCAAGCCACACACAATAATCTGTGCCGTTCACAAAACCCGTGGGAGCGGGCTTGCCCGCGAAGGAGCCTCTGAACACAGCAAAAATCTGTCAGTCGTTCGTCAGTTTGCCCGTGCGAAACGGCACCCGCCCCGCCACTTTCGCCTGCCAGATACCCGGCTCGGTATAGCGCCCACGATCAATCGCAAACAACACCCCGCTGGTGCCGGCGTGGATCGTGGTCACGCGATCCTGAAGGGGATCAACCACCTCAAACAACGCATCGCCCTTCTCTACCCACTCGCCCGCATTGCGCAGGAAACTCACCACACCATGGTGCGGCGCGAACAAATATTCGGTGCCTTCGAACGGCATCCCCTCACAGCACTCTTTCGGCGCTGCCGGCCATTCGCCGCTGATGAACCCTTGCTCGGCGAGAAACCCGAGAATCGCCTCGCAATTGGCCTGAGCCTGATCGACACGCGTATCGCCCATGCTGCCCAGCTCCAGCGTTGTCGCGAGGTTGGCCGGTGGAATCGCCGCGTCGGGGAACGCCCGCGCCAGGCGCAGCCACGGCGTCGAGCAGGACTCATCGAACGAGCTGCCGCCAGAGTCCTCACACAGCAACGCCACGCCAGCCTTCAACCGCGCCGCCAGCGATTGCCACTGCGGCCAGTGTTGCGGCAGCGCGTAGAGGTGAATCGAGGCTTCAAAATCGCAATGCAGGTCGAGGGTGATGTCGGCATCACAGGCATGGCGCAGCAACAAACGGTGCAGCGCTTCCAGTGGCGAGGCCGGTGCCGGCAGGTCATCGAAAACCTGACCCATGGCTTGGCGAATCAGCGCGATGTTGGCGTCAGCATCGGCGCCCAATTGATCACCGATCAACGCCGCCACCGGGGCGCTGAGTTCGACGAAGGCACGGTTGAAATTCTTGCCGCTGCCCAGTTCGAAACGGCCCATGTGCGCGCCTTGCAGGTGTTGATCCAGGCCGATCGGGTTGGCCACCGGCACCAGCTCAACCACACCTTGCAAACGGCCTTGGGCTTCGAGTTCATTCAGACGTTGTTTGAGCTCCCACGCGGTGCGCATGCCTGGCAGTTCATCGGCGTGCAGGCTGGCCTGAATGTAAACCTTGCGGGTGCCGGCGCCGTAACGAAACACGCTGAGGGAACGTTCGCTGCCCAGGTGGCTCCAGGGCAGAACATGGTCGATGCGTTGCATGGGTAACTCCTGAATAACGGATCACTGAGATCCCCTGTGGGAGCGGGCTTGCTCGCCAATACGGTGTATCAGCCCACGAAACGGTTGAATGTCAAACCGTATTGGCGAGCAAGCCCGCTCCCACAACGTTCTCGTGTTGATCAGAGCGTAAAAAAGTGGCCACCGCGTTAACGGGGCCACTTTTTCTACAGCGTATTAATGGCCGTACACGTCAAAGTCGAAGTACTTGTCCTGCACTTGCTTGTACTTGCCGTTGGCGCGGATTTCGGTGATGGCCTTGTTGAATTGCTCAGCCAGCGCGGTATCGCCCTTGCGCACTGCAATACCGGCGCCGCCGCCGAAGTATTTGGCGTCTTCATAGGTCGGGCCGACGAATTCAAAGCCTTTGCCGGCGTCGGTTTTCAGGAAACCGTCGCTCAGGTTGACCGAGTCGGCCAGCATCGCGTCGAGGCGACCGGAGACCATATCGAGGTTGGCTTCCTGCTGCGAGCCGTAGCGCACCAGATCAATCCCGGCCGGGACCAGCACTTCGGTGGCGTAGCGGTCGTGGGTACTGGCACGCAGTACGCCGACTTTCTTGCCTTTGAGTTCGGTCAGCGGGTCTTTGACACCCGAACCTTCCTTCATCACGAAACGTGCAGGCGTGTGGTAGTACTTGATGGTGAAATCGACGTTTTTCTTGCGATCGTCAGTGATGGTCATCGAGGACAGGATCGCGTCGATTTTTTTCACTTTCAGCGCCGGGATCAGGCCGTCGAATTCCTGCTCGACCCAGGTACATTTGACTTTCATCTGCTCACACAGCGCATCGCCGATATCCACGTCGAAGCCGGCGAGTTTGCCGTCAGGGGTTTTCATCGAGAATGGCGGGTAACCGGCTTCGATACCGATGCGGATCGGCTTGGCGTCTTCGGCCACAGCGGTCAGGGACAACATCGACAGTGCCAGGGCACCAAACATCACTAGCTTCTTCATTTATAACTCCTGTGTGCGGAGGCTTTTATTGGCAGCTTCGATTCAACGTTCGGTCATGGCCAGTTAACGGCAAAAAACCGAAGTGGCCGGCAGTCTATGGCGGCGCGCACAGGGCAAATTGTTTTTAAGCGACAAATACTTACAGAAGATCGGCGCACCGGCTGACCGGGGTCAACAGGTGCGCCGTCGTGGTGCAAAGGCTGTAGGACAAGCGCTGCTTTCGTTCAATAAACCTTGAAAAGCGTCAGCATTCGCAACCGAGTGACACTGCGGCAACAGACGAATCACTGAGCGAAAAACCCTCATCCAGCCACCCGGTCACGCCGCCGATCATTTCCTTGACCGGGTAACCCAGCGCCGCCAGTTTCACCGCTGCCTTGTTGGCGCCGTTGCAATGTGGGCCCGCGCAATAGACCACGAACAGCGTGTTTTTCGAGTAACTCGCCAAACCTTCAGCCGTCAGCAAGCGCCCCGGCATATTGATCGCGCCCGGCACATGGCCACGCTCGAAAGCCAGCGGTCCACGCACATCGACCAACACAAAGTCGACCTCACCGGCCTCTTGGCTGCTGAATACGTCGGAACAATCGGTTTCGAAGGTCAGACGGTTGCTGAAATGCATCAGGGCAATCGCCGAGGGAGCGGCAGGAATTTCGCGAACAAGGCTGGGCATCGGGTATTGCTCCTTCATCTGATCGGGTATGAACAGACTTTATCGAGCCGCAGCCTGCCGCTACAGTGGCGGACAAGACACTCATCGGGAATTTTCCGCCAAATGCCAACATCACCAGGTCTGGTCGCGATTCTGGCCTACGACGGCCTCTGCACTTTCGAGTTCGGCATCGCCGTGGAGATCTTCGGTCTGGCCCGGCCGGAGTTCGATTTCCCTTGGTACGAGCATGCGATTGCTGCGGTCGATCAAGGGCCGATGCGCGCCATGGGCGGGATTCAGGTGTTGGCCGACGGCGGTCTGGAACTGCTGGCCGAGGCCCGCACCATCATCATTCCCGGCTGGCGCGACCGGAATGCGGCGGTGCCTCCAGCCTTGATCGATGCGTTACGGCAAGCCCATGAGCGTGGCGCTCGCTTGTTGTCGATTTGTTCCGGGGTATTTGTCCTGGCAGCCACCGGCCTGCTCGACGGCCACGGCGCCACCACCCATTGGCGCTACACCACGGAATTGGCGCAACGCTATCCGACGATTGCGGTCGATCCGGATGTGCTCTACGTCGACGCCGGCCAGTTGATTACCTCGGCAGGCAGCGCAGCCGGCATCGACGCCTGCCTGCACCTGGTGGCGCGGGACTGCGGCACTCAAGTCGCCAACTCAGTGGCGCGACGCCTGGTGATGTCGCCGCAGCGTACCGGCGGGCAGGCGCAGTTCATTCCAACCCCGGTGAGCGCGACGCCGCGCAATGACCTGTCGCGGGTGATGCAGTGGGCGCGCGAGCGCTTGCATGAACCGCTGGAGGTGCGCGATCTGGCCAGTGAAGCGGCGATGAGTGAGCGCACTTTTTTGCGGCGCTTCAGCGAGGCCAGCGGTCAGACGCCCAAAGCGTGGTTGCAGCATGAACGCCTGGCCCGGGCGCGAGAGTTGCTGGAAAGCACCGATCAGCACACCGAACAGATCGCCGAACGCTGTGGTTATCGGTCGGTGGAGAGTTTCCGGGTGGCGTTTCGTGGCGTGGTCGGGGTGCCGCCGTCGGTGTATCGGGAGCGGTTTGGGCGTGAGGTGAAGGTCAGTTCTTGAGTGAATTTTGAAGGCCGCATCGCGAGCAGGCCCGGTAAAACGCAGCATCATTTTGGCATCAGCCATGAGGCTACAGCGCCTGCGCCTTTGCCTACAACTACGCCAGAATCCGCCGGCTTGTGCGGCTTGGGGTCGCCAGTAACTTGGTTCGCGTCACTGAAGGGTCAGTGATCGGGTTTAGTCGCTCGGTGTTATCTCAAGTTCGCAAGCTGTTATTCAGTCGGGTATTTCCATGCCTGCACTCAATGGCGGCTGTGCGCAGGGCGCTTTCGAGAGCGCCGGTAAAGCTTGGGATGCCGGTCGACTAACCTGCGTATAGCTGCCACCTAATGTTTAGTCGCAGAACGGTGTCAGCCTCATTGAGGTTTCCCGGCACATGTTCAAATAAGGCGCCTCAATAACCACACGAAAACGGCGCAGGACAGCACCCGACCCGCGCCCACAGCTTTCAGCGTCGTACACAACATCTGCAATCAGCATAAAACCCCGTGGGAGCGGGCTTGCCCGCGAAGGCGCCAGAATGGACACCCAATCAATCATCAGGTGATCCCGACAGCCGAATCACCCCGGCACTTGCAGATTATCCAACGCCCGATTCACCGCCAGCTCCCCGAGCATGATCAACTGAGCAATCCCCAACAACGCCCGACGCTGCGACGCCGGCAACAGGCTGGCGACGTTCTGGGCGATGGTTTGCGCCGAAGCGAGTGTTTCACTGGCATCGAGCAGCAGTTCTTCATTTTTGTTGTCCGCCGTCACGGCGTACATCCCACGGTTTTTACGTGGAGGCGGCGTGGAACCGGGCGGACAGAGGTAATGGTCGAGCGCACGGTCGGCGGCTTCGTGGAGTTTTTTTGAGTCGAGGGATTCGTAGGGGGAAACCGAGTCGGTTTCGGGCGGGTTGGGTGTTGGTTTGATCATGGTGAAGCTCCTATAAGAATGGAGCCGCCCAGAGCTGTCGCTAAACAGAAAGGTGGCGGCTGTACGCAGGTTAGCGAACCGGTTATAGGCACCCGGCAGACCCAAGGGTCTCCCGCATACAGCCACCATAGCGAAGTCGCAGACATTGAATCTGCGACAAAGCATGGAACGCTGATGCACCTATTTATAAGTCGAGTCGCTAAACCCGATCGCTGATTCATCAGCGACCGCACCACAATAGAACCCGCCCCCAAGGCGCACAAGCCGGCGGATTCTGGCGTAGCTGTAGGCAATTACGCAAGGATGTGTAGCCTGAGAGAGTGTCTGGAGATGTCTTTTTAAACGTTGGTGTTTATCGGAATCCTCATTGCGTCTCGGATCCCACGAAAGAGAGACTGTCAGAAATTTTGTGTTCGGGCGTAACATGTTGAAAAGGAGCATGTATGCCGACCAAAAAGAAACCGGCCTCGGAGGCCAAACCTCAGTTTCCTTCGATCCCGAAAGAGCTGATTGATCAGTTCGTTAAAGGCCCAATGAGCGCCGAAGCGATTCAGGATGCGTCGATGGCGTTCAAAAAGGCGCTTATCGAGCGAGCCCTTGGCGCGGAGCTGGGTCAACCCTCCGAACATTGAGCCGAGAACTCGTGCCGATTTGCTTTCAAAGGGGAATGATTTACTCCAGAAAATAAAACGGTCCCCCACTTTTCAAAACAGTCGGTTGGGAACATCTGCTTTCGGCCAGAAGCGGACATTCGAAAAGCATCCAGCTGTCGTACCATCGGCACGTCGACAAAACGGAGGTTGATATGGGAAATGGTCAGCGCGAACGAGTCGTTGTCATTGGTGCAGGAATCGTAGGCGCGTCACTTGCGTATCACCTAGCTAGTAAAGGTGCGAATGTCATCTTGGTCGAGGCGGAAAGCATAGCGTCTGGAGTGACTGGGAGTTCATTCGCCTGGATCAATACTACGCACCCCGAATCTGACCCAATTGCGCAACTGCGCGCTTCTGCCATCAAAGAGTACCGCCGACTCGAAACACAGCTGCCTGGTATGGAGATACGATGGACAGGCGCCTTGTCATACAGCGTGATGCCGAATGCGGCGCTGTCGGGTTCGGGTAAACAGGCATCGGATAACTTGGTCTGTCTATCGCAGATTCTCGACCTTGAGCCAAATCTTAAGAATCCTCCTGAGTCTGCTTTATTTATGGCGGAAGAAGGGGCGCTCGACGCAGTAGCAGCTACGCATGCGTTAATCGCGGGAGCCGAGGCATGTGGGGCGAAGATTCTTACTCAGACGCGAGTTCTCGGTTTTGTAACGCATGGTGCAAAGGTGTCCGGGGTTGAAACAACAAGCGGCAGCATCGATGCCGATATAGTCGTATTAGCAGCCGGGACAGGCATTACGAAGCTGACAGACATGCTTGAGGTGTCCCTACCAATAATGGCCTCGCCTGCCATTTTCATCCGCTACAAGTCACAACCCAACCTCGTGCGCACTCTGATCTCCAGCCCCGAAATGGAAATAAGACAATGCTCGGACGGAGCGTTGCTGGCGGCAGAAGATTACCTGGACGACTCCATCGAGAATCAACCGTCAGCGGTCGCACTTCGAACTGCCAAGATTATCCGGAACGAACTCCATGGGGTCAATTCAATAGATCTGGAGAGCGCTTGTGTCGGACTCAGACCCATACCTTCCGATGGTATCCCCATTATCGGTTATCTACCCAAAGTGGTCGGCGTCTACGTTTGCGCAATGCACCCCGGAATTACTTTGGCGGCGATAGTCGGGCGCCTTGCCAGCGAGGAAATCATTGACGGCATGGCGTCCAGTGCCCTTTACCCATGCCGGCCCGATAGATTCTCACAAGCATAGTGGCTCCTCCTGTGTGACAGCTATCGGCCAGAAGCGGACAGTCTTACTGGGACTGGGCTGGTATCCCTGAGACTCGAGAGCAGCTATGAAACTCGGGGCGATTCAAAGCACCATTCGAAGACATCTCCCCCCAAGCCCTCCACCGTAGCAAAGCGAAACCAAAAGCCGTCCATACACATACAAGTACTACTTTCAAGCGGTGCTTACCCAACTAGGAGCAGCCGACCTCTCATATAAGAAAACATCGTTCACATCACACTCCGGGTACACCCATTTACTCCAGTTATCAATCAGCCACCTTGTCGAAATCCCGTGACCAGGAGCACGGCTTTCGATAGGGAGCTGAATGAGCATCAACCCTGACTTATTTCCAGACGCAACGACCAAAGAGTGACCAAATTTCTCATCCGGGAGGTCAACAACCATGAAATCCACAACACTTTCATACGGCCAACTTGCTGGCAGTCTAAATATATAGCCGCGCGAAATCAGCTCACCTGCATACTCAACCAGCTTCACACATGCCATTACTTAACCCTCAGTTCATAACCACCAGAAGAGTCTTTTTAGTTATCTACAGGACTAAGATCAAACTTAACATCTCCCATATGCGCTCCGCTCCTACCATTTAACTGCTCGAATCTACCACGCTGGGTATCAACCGAGTAAATAAAAAACGTCTCTCGAATTCATCCTACTGAGACGGCTATCTTTCTTCCACCCAAGCGAATCAGCAACTTCCTTGGCCGTGGTCTTTACAGTCGCCACTCGCTCCCCAGGAGGCAAGCTAACCAACCCTTTCTCGAAATCAGAAGCCGACTGACCGCCTGGAAGGTTATCCACGTGTGGAAAGACAAGGATGGCTAATCAGAGCGACGGTCGCTAACCGGCCAAAAGCTGCCACTCAACGCGACTCGATAATTCCAACCCGAACATGCATCATCGGGCTCGCCACAATCACGTCGCGGCATCGAAGCCATAAGTGCAGAACCTGCCGCCTGCACGAATTAGCATTTTGAAATGGAAGTCATCTCATGTTCGAGCGTAACAAACTGGTTCCGGAGTTAATGGTCACCAACCTGGATAGCAGCCTAGCTTTTTGGGTTTCTTGCTTAGGGTTTAAAATAGCTTATCAACGCCCGGAAGACGGATTTGCATACCTTGATTTGAATGGTGCTCAAGTGATGCTTGAGCAGATTGATTCGGACGCGGGACAATGGCTTGCTGCGCCGTTGATTAAGCCGTTTGGAAGGGGCATCAACCTACAGATTGATGTTGAGGCTGTCGCACCCATCATCCAAAAACTTGATCTGGCTGGATTTCCACTCTATC